>NZ_BAAHXB010000042.1:0-44848 GCF_054657215.1 Endothiovibrio diazotrophicus | reverse complement strand
GGGGTCGCCATCCCGCTTTCGCGGCCGATTCATCCATAGTCCGACAGGCTCCTAGGGGCCGCTCCTACGGAGTGTCGTGCCACACAATAATCCATAACATTCTAGGAAAAAGGGGACCCTCCCCAACCGGGCGCGCACCAGCGCGCCCGGTTGGGGAGGGTCCCCTTTCTCCTAGACGAGGATGAGATTGTCGCGGTGGATCAGCTCCGCCTCGTCCACGTAGCCGAGGCGCGCCTCGATCTCGCTGCTCGGGTGGCCGATGATGCAGCGGGTCTCCATCGCGCTGTAGTTGACCAGGCCGCGGGCCAGTTCGCGGCCGTCGGGGTCGAGGCAGGCGACCAGCTCGCCGCGGCGGAACTCCCCCAGCGCCTCCAGCACCCCCACCGGCAGCAGGCTCTTGCCCGACTCGCGCAGCACCCGCGCGGCGCCGTGGTCGAGGACCAGCCGGCCCTGCACGTGGAGCTGGCCGGCCAGCCACTGCTTGCGGGCGGCCAGCGGCTCGCTGGAGGGCTGAAACAGGGTGCCGATCTCTTCGCCGCGGGCGATCCGCGCCAGCACCTGCGGCTCACGCCCCGAGGCGATCACGGTGGCGGTGCCGGAGCGGGCGGCGCGCGCCGCCGCCCGTACCTTGGTGAGCATGCCGCCGCGGCCGAGTACGCCGCCGCCGCCGGCCATCCCCTCCAGCGCG
The DNA here is from genome assembly GCF_054657215.1 of Endothiovibrio diazotrophicus. Taxonomy (NCBI): domain Bacteria; kingdom Pseudomonadati; phylum Pseudomonadota; class Gammaproteobacteria; order Chromatiales; family Thioalkalispiraceae; genus Endothiovibrio; species Endothiovibrio diazotrophicus. The sequence continues at coordinate 44,160 of NZ_BAAHXB010000042.1, read as the reverse complement.
GGGTCGCCCGCCCGCACTTCGTGCAGCAGTTTGGCCTCGGGGTTGTGGCGGGGGTCGCCGTCGAACATGCCGATCTGGTCGGTGAGCAGCACCAGCAGGTCCGCCTCCACCAGATTGCCGACCAGCGCGCCGAGGGTGTCGTTGTCACCGAGCTGGATCTCCTCCACCGCCACCGTGTCGTTCTCGTTGACCACCGGCACCACCCCCATCTCCAGCAGGGTGCGCAGGGTCGAGCGGGCGTTGAGGTAGCGCTGGCGATCCTTCAGGTCGTCGTGGGTGAGCAGTACCTGGGCGGCGTGGATGCCGTGGCGCTGAAAGGTGGATTCGTAGGCCTGCACCAGCCCCATCTGGCCCACCGCCGCGGCCGCCTGGAGTTCGTGGACCGCGTGGGGACGGCGCGCCCAGCCGAGGCGCTTCATCCCCTCGGCCACCGCACCGGAGGAGACCAGCACGATCTCGTGGCCCTGCGCGCGCAGGTGGGCGACCTCCTCGGCCCACGCCTCGATGGCGGCGAGGTCGAGGCCGCGCCCCTCGGCGGTGACCAGGGCACTGCCGATCTTCACCACCCAGCGGCGGGAGCGGCCCAGTTGTTCGCGGGACTTCGTCATATCATTTATGGGGACGGCGCACCAAGGCGAAAGGGCGCTAGATTACTACAGCGGGGGAGGTTCTTCATGCGTGACGAATGGATGGCCGAGGCGGTGCGCCTGGCGCTGGAATCAGTGGCGGCGGGCGGTGGGCCGTTCGGGGCGGTGGTGGTTCGCGATGGCGTGGTCATCGGCCGTGGCCAGAACCGGGTGACCCTCGATCACGATCCCTCCGCCCACGCCGAGGTGGTGGCGATCCGCGAGGCCTGTCGCACGCTCGGTACCCATGATCTGGCGGGTTGCGAGCTCTACGCCAGTTGCGAGCCCTGCGCGATGTGTCTCGCCGCGATCCACTGGGCGCACCTCGACCGCCTGTGGTATGCCGCCGGTGAGCAAGATGCCGCCGAGGCCGGTTTCGACGACGCTAGGATTCGCCATGCGCTTTGCGCGGGCGCGGAGCGAAGCGTGCCGGCCGCCCGTCTTGCGCCGGAGGGCGCGCGCGCGCCTTTCGAGGCGTGGCGGAATAAGGTGGACAAGACCCTGTATTGAGGTCGTCACCGGCAGGAAAGACGCGTGCTGCAAGCGCGTATCGCTCGTCAATGAATTCACTATTGCTTGTAGGTAAATTGCCCGAGTGCCGAGTTGTGTTGTCCGGGCGGCGATAAAATGCCGACGAGCGGCCGTTCCGGCGCCGTTCAAGGTCATCTTGCTGTGCTAGTTTCCCAAACGTAGGCCCACACAAAACAAACAAACGGCCGGTAGATGAGCGGGGCCGCCCGCCGGCCCTTCTGGAACCTCAAGGCATGGATGAATCATTCCCCCGACTTCTCCACCTTTTTCCCCTCGAACCCGATGTGGCCCGTGCGTCCTGTCGACCGACTGGTCGAGACCGAGTTCGCCACGACAAGGAGATCTTCATGAAGGCTCGTTTCAATCCCAACGCATCGCTACTGATGCTGCTCTTTCTGGCCCTGCTGTTGCCGTTCAGCGGCACGGCATCCGCGGCGGATCAAGCCACGCCGGTGGTGATCCCGTTACCCGGTGGTGTGTCGGCGGTGGCCGTCGAGGTGGGCTCCGGTAGCAGCTTGGTCTCCGCCGGCGACGGCCAGTTATACACCTGGGGTCTCAATATGAACGGTCGCCTCGGGGACGGGGCCACCGACAACCGCTCCTCTCCGGGGGTGGCGGCCCTGCCGGGGGGGGTATCCGCCACCTCTCAGCTCTCTTCCGCCAGCCACGGGCTGTTGCTCGGCGGCGACAACCAAGTCTACAGCTGGGGTGACAACAACAGCGGCCAGCTCGGTGACGGCACCACCGAGGATCACTGGACCCCTGCCGCGGTGACCCTCGCCAGCGGGGTGACGGCGCGGGCGGTGGCCGCCGGCGGTTACTTCAGCCTGGCCATCGGCAGCGACGGGCAGGTCTACAGCTGGGGCAACAACAGCTCGGGCCGCCTCGGTGACGGCACCACCGATCACCACCGCGCGACGCCCGCGGCGATTACTTTGGCAGAGGGGGTGACCGCGGCAGCGATTGCGGCGGGCGACGTCCATGCGCTGGCCATCGGCAGTGATGGTCAGCTCTACGCCTGGGGTGACAACTCCGCCGGACAGATCGGTGACGGCAGCCGGACCAAGCACCTGACGCCGGTGCAGGTGACCCTTGCCTCCGGCGTGACGCCGACGGCGGTCGCCGCCGGCGGTTACCACAGCTTGGCCATCGGCAGCGACGGAAGGCTCTACGCCTGGGGCTGGAACACCAAAGGCCAGTTGGGTGACGGTGCCACCGGGGATCGCCTGACGCCGCAGGTGGTGGAGCTGCCTGGTGGGGTATCGCCCGCCCTGATTGCCGCCGGGTACAGCCACAGCTTGGCGGTGGGCAGTGACGGCCGGCTCTACAGCTGGGGTTGGAACAACCACGGCCAGCTGGGTGACGGCTCGACCATCGACCGCCTGACCCCGGTGGCGGCGAAGGTGCCCACCGGTATCACCTCCATCTCCGCCGGCTTCTCCCACAGCATGGCGGCCGGCAGCGATGGCCGGGCGTACGGCTGGGGCGAGGACGGTTACGGCCAGGCGAGCGGCGGCAGCACCACGGTGGCGCTCAATCCGCCCACCGCGGTGGCCGGCGTGACCCCGCTCAGCGGCCGCGCGCCACTGACCGTGAGCCTCGACGGCAGCGCCTCGAGCGATGAGGACGGCTCCATCGCCAGCTACGCCTGGCACTCCTCGGACGGTCAGGATGCGAGCGGCGCGAGCGCCGAGCTGGTGTTCCAGAGCGGCGGCGAGTACACCATCACCCTGACGGTCACCGACAACGACGGGGCGACCGACAGCGCCAGTCAGACGATCACCGTGGGGGCCGCCAACCAGTTGCCGCAGGCGCAGTTCACGGCGACCCCCGAGAGCGGCCGCGCGCCGCTCACCGTGGCCCTCGATGCCGGTCAGTCGAGTGACCCCGACGGGCAGATCGAGGGTTATCTCTGGAGCCTCTCCGACGGTCGCACGGCGAACGGCGCGAGCACCGAGCTGACATTCACCCAGGCGGGCCAGTACGGCGTCACCCTGACCGTCACCGACAACGACGGCGGTACCGCGAGCGCCACCCGGACGATCACCGTGCAGTCCCCCTACGGGGCCCCCGAAGCGGTGATCGAGGCGACCCCGACGAGCGGCACGGCGCCGCTGGTGGTGAGCCTGGACGGTAGCGGCTCCAGTGCCGAAGAGGGGGCGATCAGCGCCTATCAGTGGCTCGCCAGCGATGGCCAGTCCGCCAGCGGGTCGAGCGCGACCCTGACCTTCGACGAGGCGGGAAGCTACACCGTAACCCTGACCGTCACCGACGAACGCGGCGCCCAGGGAACGGCCAGCCGGCAGATCGCGGTCCGCGAGGCCGACAACGAGGAGCCGGTGGCGGTGATCAGCGCCACCCCGGCGGCCGGCGAGACGCCGCTCACCGTGAGCGTCGACGGCGGCGCTTCCAGCGACCCCGACGGCCACATCGTGGAGTATCTCTGGAGCACCTCCGACGGGCAGAGCGCCCAGGGGGCCGAGAGTTCCTTCCAGTTCCTCTCCGCCGGGACCTACGTGGTGACCCTGGAGGTCACCGACGATGGCGGGGCGAGCGCCAGCGCATCGTACACGATCCGCGCCTACGCGCCCTTGAAGGTTGCCCCGGCGCAGTTGGAGATGGGGGTCGGCGAGGACGCGGTGCTGAGCGCCAGCGGCGGCGTCGAGCCTTATCAATGGAGCGCCAGCGCCGGTGAACTGCTCACCATCAACAGTCGTCAGGCACGCTACGTGGCGCCGTCGGAGGCGTGCCCGAGTGCCGGTCCCTGCTACACCGTGACGGTGACCGATAGCCTTGGCAACACCAAGGAGGTCGGCGTGGCGGTCACCTCCATGCTGCGGGTGACCCCCGAGACGGTCAGCGTGACGCTGAGCGGCGGGCAGGTGAAGCCGGTGCGGCTGGAGGCGGGCGGCGGCGTCGAGCCCTACCGTTGGGAGGCCGACGGGGGGCGGGTCAGCGGCCACGGTTCGTGGGTCAACTACACCCCGCCGGCGGAGGTGGGAAGCTGGCAGGTCATCGTCACCGATGCCCAGGAGAGCCAGGCGACGGCCCGCGTCGAGGTGGTGGAACTGCCGGTGATCAACCCCGATGCGGTCACCCTCAGCACCGGCGAGACGGTGACGCTGGAGCTCAGCGGCGGCGTCGATCCGGTGAGCTGGATCGTCAGCGGTGGTGAACTCTCCCCGACCTCCGGGCGCACCGTTACCTATACCGCGCCGCAGACTCCGGGGCGCTACCGGGTGATCGCCACCGACGGCGACGGCCGGACCGCCCGGGCGCTGGTGTCGGTAGCCGGTGACCTGCGGATCTCGCCGGCCGAGGCGACCGTGGGGGTCGGCGAGCCGCTGCACTTTGCGGCGGCCCGTGGCGAGCCCCCCTACACCTGGCCCGATGGACGCCATGGGCGGAGCTGGAATACCCGCTTCGACACGGTGGGCAGCCAGCAGGTGGAGGTCACCGACTCCACGGGTGCCACCGCCGTGGCGGAGGTGCGGGTGGTCAATGAGGGGCTGGAGGTGACCCCCGCCCACGCCGCGGTGCCGCCGGGTGACGTGGTGAAGCTCAGCGTCGCCGGTGGCGAGCCTCCCTACCGCTGGAGCGCCGACGCCGGCAGCCTGAACGCAGAGGAGGGGAGCGAAGTGACCCTGGTGGCGCCGTTCGGGCGCGGTGAGTACGCGGTGACGGCGACCGACAGCGCCGGGATCTCCGGTGTGGCACGGGTCCGGGTGACCGCGGCGATGGTGGAGAATCCGGCCTGTGCACCGCAGTGCGGCAGCATCGAAAGCGACATCAGCATCGACGGGGTGGAGCGTCCGGAAGGGGAGAGCCGTGCCGACGAGGACGCCGATCTGGATATCGGCTTCCGGGTCGAGGCACCGGACGACGGTCATCGCCACAAGGTCTACGCCGCCCTGGTGTGGAGCCTTCCCGACGGTCAGGTGCTGACCTTCTTCCACACCGGGGACCCGGAGCACCCGCTGCAACTTTGGGAGGGCGGCGAAATGCCGGCCTACGGAGAGAGCGGCGGGGGGGAGAGCACCGACGTGGAGTTCTACCAGGGGGGCGGATCGGGGCTGCACGGGGTGTTCGACTTCTTCGTCGGTCTCGCCCCTGCGGATGATCCGGGTGGTCTCTCCTACAACCAGCACCCCTACCGGGTGGAGCTGGAGTAGCATCGACGCCGACGGGGGGGCGATCCGGGCGGGGTCCCTACGCGGGGCCCCGCTCTTTTCGTCTGCGGCGGGGGTGGTTGCGAAGCGGCCAGCGAGTCCATACCCTTGCCGGAGTTCCCCCGTATTCGACCCCAGACGGTGCGCCCGCCCATGCTGACCCAGTTCGATCGCCTGCCGGAAGGCCTCCTTGATGTGACGTCGGAGGCGCTGTGCCGCCGCCTTCCCGGCCCGTCGCTGATTCACTTGGCGGGACGTCAGGAGCGACCGCTGTTCGTCTCGGTCCTCCTGCACGGCAACGAGCAGACCGGTCTGCAGGCGGTGCAGGCGCTGCTGCGCAAATACGCCGGGCGGGAGTTGCCGCGGGCGTTGTCGATCTTCGTCGGCAACGTCGCCGCGGCGGCGCAGGGGCATCGGCTGCTGGAGGGGCAGCCGGACTACAACCGGGTGTGGCCCGGTGGTGAGGGGCTCGATTCGCCGGAGGGGCGGATGATGGCGCAGGTGGTGGAGGAGATGGCGAGGCGGCGTCCCTTCGCCAGCGTCGACGTCCACAACAACACCGGCATCAACCCCCACTACGGCTGCGTCAACCGGCTGGAGCCGGCCTACCTCCATCTGGCCAACCTGTTCAGCCGCACGGTGGTCTACTTCCTCCGCCCAAAGGGGGTCTCCTCCATGGCGATGGCGGAACTCTGTCCGGCGGTGACCGTGGAGTGCGGCCAGCCGGGTCAGCCCCACGGCCGTGACCACGCCGCCGACTATCTCGACGGCTGCCTCCATCTCAGCGCCTTTCCGGAGCGCCATCCGGTCCACCACCAGGACATCGACCTTTTCCACACCGTGGCCACGGTGAAGGTGCCCGAAGAGGTCCGCTTCACCTTCGGTGGGGCGGAGGGGGGCGCGGCGATCGACTTCGTGCGTGACCTCGACCACCTCAATTTCCGCGAACTTCCGGCCGGCACCTTCCTCGGCCGTCTCGACGGCGGTCGGCTGGAGGCGTGGAGCGAGGCGGGGGACGAGGTGGCCAGGCGCTACTTCGACCAGCGTGACGGCGAGCTGCGCACCCGCATCCCGGTGATGCCGTCGATGTTCACCCTCAACGAGGAGGTGATCCGTCAGGACTGTCTGGGGTATCTGATGGAGCGCTATCCGTTGCCCAGCGGGGTGGAGTAGGCGCGATCTCCTCCAGCGCGGTGACCCGCACCCGCCCCCCCTCCATCCGCCACTTCACGTCGAGGTCGTAGAGGCGCATGCCGTAATCGCGGGGCGTCGCGTCGTCGCGGTAGGCGGGGCGGGGATCGAGGCGGAGCAGCCGTTCGATCAAGGCCCGCAGCTCGGGGTAGCGGGCCGTTTCCAGTTCGGTGCAGCGGTCTGCTGCGGCCTCACTGAAGATCACTTCCAACGTCTCCGTCGGCGGCTCCGGCGCGAAGCCCCCGCGGGCCCCCGGCAGGCAGTCGGCATAGGGCACGTAGGGCTTGATGTCGAGCACCGGGGTGCCGTCGAGCAGGTCGCCTCCGCGCACCTCCAGCAGCAGACGCCGCCCCTCCCGCCGCACCCCGACCAGCTCCACCACCGACAGCCCGATGGGGTTGGGGCGGAAGTTGGAGCGGCTGGCGAAGACCCCCACCCGCCGGTTCCCCCCCAGCCGCGGCGGCCGCACCATCGGCCTCCAGCCCTGCTTGGCGGTGCGGTCGAAGAGAAACAGCAGCCACAGGTGGGAGAACGCCTCGATCCCGCGTAGCGCCTCCTCCCGGTCATAGGGGGCGAGCAGCTCCACCGTCGCCCGCGCCTCCGGCACCAGCCCCGGCTGACGGGGCACCCCGAATTTGTCGGTGAACGGCGAACGGACGACGGCGACGGGCTCCAGGGTGATCTTGTTCATTGGGGAGCGTTGTTTACCACGACGGGTTTAATGGGCTGGGGCGGTTGTGGGGCGGTGGCGTCCGCTGCCATTCGTTTGGCGGCGGTGCTTTGGCCGGGCGGTGATTATTTAACACGAAGGGCACGAAGGAAGAGGCACGAAGAACACGAATCGCATTAAAAAATCGGCATTCGAAAGGGCCGTATCGTGGACGGTCTGCGCGGCCTCCTAAATCCCGTTCACCGCCGGACGCACCGGCGTGAAGGCCCAGCCGAAGGCGAGGGGCAGCAGGAAGGCGGGGGCGACGGCGTAGAGGTCGCCGGGGCCGTAGAGGCTCCACAGGTAGAAGGTGGCGGCACCGAGCACCAGGGTGGCGATGGAGACCCGCTCCGACGGCCGGCGGCCGAGGGCGAGCAGGGTGAGCAGCGGGCCGAAGGCGGCGGCGAGCACCCCCCAGGCGTCCATCACCAGGTCGAACACGCTGTGGTTGTCGGAGAGGGCGATGGCCAGCGCCATGGCGGTCACCGCCACAGTGCCGAATTTGGTCACCAGGTAGTGGTCCACCTTCTGGTGGTGGAAGTCGCGGGTGAGCGAGGCGGCGCAACTGAGGATCAGCGAGTCCGCCGTCGAGATGGTGGCGGCGAAGATCCCCGCCAGCACCAGCCCCACCAGCACCCCCGGCAACAGCTCCCGGGCCAGCGTGGGCAGCGCCAGCTCGGCGTCGAACTGGCTCGATTCCGGCAGCAGCACCCGCGCGGCCAGCGCGGTGAGGATGCCCAGCGTCCAGAACAGGGTGAACCAGCCGTAGTAGTAGATGCGCACCGCCCGCATCTGGTCGGGGGACTCCATGGCCATGAAGCGGATCATGATGTGGGGCTGGCCGACTACCCCGTAGCCGGCCACCAGCCAGCCGAGCAGGAAGCCGGCGCCGCCGAGCCATGGCCCCCAGGCGAAATCGCCGGGGAACCAGTCCATGTAGTGGGGGCCCACCCCGTGGAGCGCGGCGGTGAAGCCGCCCCAGCCCCCCAACTGATCGACCCCGATCCACATCATCAACCCCATGGCGAGGATCATCACCACCGCCTGGGCGGCATCGGTCCAGATCGAGGCGCGGATGCCGCCGGCGAAGGAGTAGGCGAGCACGATCACCGCGCCGATCACCGCCCCCGCCCACTGCGGCCAGCCGAACAGCACGCCGAGGGCCTTGGAGCCGGCGGTGAGCTGGGCGGCGGCGTAGGTGCCGAGAAAGAGCAGGGTGAAGACACCGGCGAGGCGGCGCAGCCAGGCGTGGTTGGCGTCGTGCCAGTGGGAGAGCAGGCCGCCGAAGGTGTGCACCCCGTTGCGCTCGCTCATCTCCCGCACCTTGCGGTGGACCAGCAGCGAGGCGACGAAGTCGCCGAGGATCCAGCCCACCGCCATCCAGATCGCCGACAGCCCGGCGGCGTAGGTGTAGCCGACCATGCCGATGAACATGTAACCGCTGTTGTTGGTGGCCACCGCCGAGAGCGCCACCAGCCAGGGGCGTACCGACTGGCCGGCGAGCAGGTAGTCGAGGCTCTCGCGGCGGCTCTTGCGCACCGCGCTGAGACCGATCACCACGAAAAGCAGGAGAAAAGCGAGGAAACTGACGAGCATTGGGACTTCCCGTTGGAGGACAACGGCGATTCACCCTACAGGGGGCGGTGGGGGCGGTGCAACCGGTGAGGGGGATTACGGCGGGAGGGGCGAAATAGTCCTCCCGGTTACGACGCCTTGCGTCGTAACCGGCTCCGTGGACGCTCTGCGTCCCTAGGAGCCTAGGCTGAGTCGGGCACGGTGGCGGCGGAGCCTTCGTTCGGCACGACGCGGAGCGTCGAAGAGAGACGTTTCCACGCAGCGCGTGGAAATGAGGGGGCAGCCCTTTCCGACGGGCGCGTCTCCTATCGTCGGCACGCACCCTACCCGGCTTTCATCATCCGGGGTGACTCACACGGCGCTACCGAAGGCGACCAGGGCGTCTTCGCGCAGGTCGGCGATCTCGTCGACGGAGAGCTTCAGTTCGGTGAGGATCTCCGGGTAGCGCTCCGCCCACTCGGCGGGGCTCAGCGGATCGGTCTCCAGGGTGCCGTCGCTCAGGCTGATGTACTCGGCGAGGATCAGCACCGCCTTGATCATCCGTGCCAGCGGATCGCTGTGCATGTCGAGACCGGGGTCGTGGTGGAACCAGATCGCCTCGGTGACCGCGTCGGGGAGTTTCCAGTTGCGGGCCACCAGGTGACCGACCACGCAGTGGTTGGTTTGGTAGCGCCGCTCCTCCTCCTCGACGCTCCATCCCCCCTGGGTGAGGTCGCCGACGAAGAGGTCCTCGTAGTCGGCGAAGCGCTGGCGAAAGAGCGGTACGGCGCAGTCGTGGAACAGCCCGGCGAGGTAGGCCGGGCTGGCGAATTCGCTCATCACCAGCACCTGGCGGGCGATCAGTTCGGCGCTGCGCGCGACCATCAGCGAGTGGCTCCAGAACTTCTCGTTGAGGGCGTCGCTCTCCTCGACCACCGCCTCCTGGAGGGCGCCGGTGATGATCAGGTCGCTGAGCTTGGTGATGCCGAGGGTGGCGATGGCGTGCTTGACCGACTCGACCCGGTGGGGGAGGTTGAACAGCGCCGAGTTGGCCAGCTTGAGGGTGCGTGCGGTGAGCGCGGGGTCGCTGGAGATGAGCTTGGCGATCTCGTCGAAATCGGGGTCGGGCATCGCCAGTTCGAAGTTGATGTCCACCACCACCTGGGGCTGAATCGGCACGCCGACGTTGGCGAGCAGGCGCTCGGCCTGTTCCACCAGGTCGCCCGAATCGGCGATGGCTGTCTGACTCTGCATGGGATCGATCTCTCGGTTGGGCCGGCATCCGTGCGCGGCGAGGATATCGGAATCCTAGAGGATTCCGCCTGTCGGGTCCACTGCGAAAATATCCGTGAAGCGCCCTCAATGAGAAGTAAAATTATTGAAAAACAAAGGGTAATGAGGGTTAGTGGGCCTCGTCCCAATTCGCCCCCACGCCGCTTTCGATTACCAGCGGGACCTTCAGTTCGGCCGCCCCCTCCATCAGCCCGGGGAGTGCCCCGAGGAGTTCGTCGAGGGCCTCCTCGCGCACCTCGAAGACCAGTTCGTCGTGGACCTGCATGATCATCCGCACGGCGGCGTCCCCCGCTTCGCAGGGGCCACCGAAGCGCTCGCCGATCCAGCGGTCCACGGCGAGCATGGCGCGCTTGATGATGTCGGCGGCGGTGCCCTGCATCGGCGCGTTGATCGCCGAGCGTTCGGCATACTGGCGCCGCGCGCCGTTGCGCGAGTGGATCTCGGGGAGGTGGAGGCGGCGGCCGAACACCGTCTCCACGTAGCCGTCGCTCTTCGCCTGCTCGCGGGTCCGCTCCATGTAGGCGGCGACCCCGGGGTAGCGTTCGAAGTAGCGCTCGATGTACTGCTGGGCGGTGCCCCGCTCGACGCCGAGCTGCTTCGCCAGACCGAAGGCGGACATGCCGTAGATCAGGCCGAAGTTGACTGCCTTGGCGGCGCGGCGCTGCTCCTTGGTCACCGCCTCGGTGGCCACGTTGAACACCTCGGCGGCGGTGGCGGCGTGGATGTCGAGGCCGGCGGCAAAGGCGCGCAACAGCCCCGCGTCGTCGGAGAGGTGGGCCATGATCCGCAGCTCGATCTGCGAGTAGTCGGCGGCGACCAGTTTGCTCCCGTCGGCGGCGATGAAGGCCTGGCGGATGCGCCGACCCGCTTCTGTGCGCACCGGGATGTTCTGCAGATTGGGATCGCTGGAGGAGAGGCGGCCGGTGGCGGCCACCGCCTGGTGGTAGGAGGTGTGGACCCGGCCGGTGACGGGGTTGATCTGGCCCGGGAGCTTGTCGGTGTAGGTGGACTTGAGCTTGGCCAGTCCGCGGTGCTCCATGATCAGCCGCGGCAGCTCGTACTCCAGGGCCAGCTCCTGGAGCACCCCCTCGGCGGTGGAGGGCTGCCCCTTGGGGGTCTTGCTCAGCACCGGTAGCCCCATCTCCTCGAACAGGATCTGCTGGAGCTGCTTCGGCGAGGAGAGGTTGAACGCCTTGCCGGCCACCTGGTGGGCCTCCGCCTCCAGGGATTGCAGGCGGGTGGCGATCTCCATGCTCTGCTCGGCGAGCATGCCGGCATCGACGCGCACGCCGTTGCGCTCGATGCGCGCGATCACCTCCAGCAGCGGTCGCTCGATCTCCTCGAACAGCGCGCGCAGCCTCGGCTCGGCGGCGACCCTCGGCCAGATCGCGTGGTGCAGCCGCAGGGTCACCTCGGCGTCCTCGGCGGCGTAGGGGGTGGCCCGTTCCAGCTCGATGCGGTTGAAGGTCTGCTGCTTCACCCCCTTGCCGGCGACCTCCTCGTAGGTGATGGTTTTGTGTTGCAGGTACTTCTCGGCCAGGGTGTCCATGTCGTGGCGGCCGGTGGAATCGGCGACGTAGGATTCCAGCATGGTGTCGTAGGCGATGCCGCGCAGCTCGATCCCGTGGTGCAGCAACACGCTGAGGTCGTATTTCAGGTTCTGGCCGACCTTGGGGCGCTCGGCGGATTCGAGGATCGGGCGCAGGCGGTCGAGGGTCTCGCGCAGCGGGAGTTGCGCTGGGGCCCCTGCGTAGTCGTGGCCCAGCGGCAGGTAGGCCGCCTCGCCGGGCTCCACGGCGAAGGAGAGCCCCACCAGGTTGGCCCTCATGTAGTCGAGGCTGTCGGTCTCGCTGTCCACCGCGATCAGCTCGGCGCGCGCCATCTTTTCGATCCAGCGGTCGAGGTCGGCCGCGTTGAGGATCGTCTCGTAGCGGGGTTCGGCGGTGGCGGGGACGTCGTCTTCCGGTGCGGGGGCGGTCTCGCCCGCCTCGCCCAGTTGGGCGAGCCAGCTCCTGAACTCCAGGCGGGTGAACCAATCGCGCAGCGCCTCGGTGTCGGGGGCGGTGATGGCGAGCTCGTGCGGGCCCTGTTCCAGCGCCACCTCGGTGTGGATGGTGACCAGCCGGCGCGACAGCGCCAACTGTTCCAGGGAGGCGCGCAGGTTCTCCCCCACCTTGCCCTTGATCTCCTCCGCGTGTTCCACGATGCCGTCCACCGAGCCGTACTCGGCGAGCCACTTCACCGCGGTCTTCGGCCCCACCTTGGGCACCCCCGGGACGTTGTCGGAGGCGTCGCCGACCAGCGCCAGCAGGTCGATGATCCGCTCCGGCGGCACGCCGAACTTGTCGACCACCCCCTGACGGTCGAGCAGGGTGTCGGTCATGGTGTTGATCAGGGTCACCCGCTCGCTGACCAACTGGGCCAGATCCTTGTCGCCGGTGGAGATGAGGCAGGCGATGCCGGCGGCGTCGGCCCGCCGGGCCAGGGTGCCGATGACGTCATCCGCCTCCACCCCTTCGACGCAGAGCAGAGGCAGGCCGAGGGCGCGGACGATGGCGTGGAGCGGCTCGATCTGGGCGCGCAGCTCATCGGGCATCGGCGGGCGGTGGGCCTTGTACTCGGCGTAGAGCTCGTCGCGGAAGGTGGGGCCCTTGGCGTCGAAGACCACCGCCATATGGCGGGGCTGCTCGTCGCGCAGCAGCTTCTTCAGCATGTTGACCACCCCGTAGACCGCGCCGGTGGGCATCCCTGCGGAGTTGGTCAGGTCCTTCATCACGTGGAAGGCGCGGTAGAGGTAGGAGGAGCCGTCCACCAGGATCAGCCGATCGGGTGTGGTCATGGGTTTTTGCCGCCGTCGAGGTAGGGAGTGGGGATGGTAATTCAGGGAGCGGGGCTCTTCCAGGGCGTCGGGGGGGCGGCAAAAACCCAAATTGTTTAATCAGGGATTGCGCCTGCGGGGCGCTGTGCTTGGTGGGTGGGAATGTGGTAAAAAGGCCGCTTTCCGCGGGGTTGTCCCGCGTCCCCAACCGACAGGTCCCGCCATGCGCTACTCGATGCTGGTTCTGCTGTTTGCCGCGGCCCCGCTGTTCGCCGCCGAAGATCCCGGCCCGATGGTCGCGCCGCCGCCGCCGGGGATGGCCGAGGGCGCCGCGCCGGCCGATGGGGGTTCCTCCCCCGCCTCCCGGCAGGAGGAGCTCACCGTCCGCGAGAACGCCGACGGTTCCACCACCATCACCCTGCCCGGAGGCGAGACCCTGGAGCCGGAGGTGACCATCCGCGAGAAGGGGGAGAAGACGATCACCGAGTACCGGGTCGCCGGCCGGCTCTACATGATCAAGGTCAAGCCCGCGGTGGGGCCCGCCTACTACCTCTCCGACACCGATGGCGACGGCAACCTGGAGACCCGCCAGAGCGAGCTCGATCCCGGTTTCATGATCCCCAAGTGGATCCTTTTTCAGTGGTGAGGGCCCGCGAGCCCTAGACCCGCGATCCCTAGGCCCGCGAGCCCTCAACGCCTTCTTCACCCCGACCCCAGCGAGTCACCATGTCCGTCTATACCGCCGTCGAGCGCGATGAGCTGGAGGCGTTCCTCGCCGACTACACCCTGGGCGAGCTGGACGACTACCAGGGGATCAGCGCCGGCATCGAGAACACCAACTTCTTCGTCACCACCACCCGCGGGCGCTACGTCCTCACCCTGTTCGAGCAGCTGCTGCCGCGGGAGATCCCCTTCTTCCTGGAGTTGACCCACTTCCTTTCGGAGGGGGGGATCCCGGCGGCCAATCCCCAGCGCAACCGCAGCGGGCGTTTCCTCTCCACCCTCAACGGCAAACCCGCCGCCCTGGTGGAGCGGCTCTCGGGGGCCAGCGTCGAGGCGCCCAACGAGGCCCAGTGCGCGGCCATCGGCGAGGGGCTGGCGCGGCTCCACGTGGTGGGGGCGGAGTTCGCCCGCAACCGCCACCGGGTCAACGATCGCGGTCCACGCTGGTGGAAGGTCACCGCCGAGCGGGTGATGCCGCAGATCCCGGCGGAGGAGGCGGAGCTGATCCGCGAGGAGATGCGCTTCCAGGCGGATCACCACTTCCCGGAGCTGCCCCGCAGCATCATCCACGCCGACCTGTTCCGCGACAACGCGCTGTTCGAGGGCGATACCCTCAGCGGCATCATCGACTTCTACTACGCCTGCAACAGCCTGCTGCTCTATGATCTGGCGGTGCTGGTCAACGACTGGTGCATCGCGGCCGACGGGACCCTCGACCCCGGCCGCTTGCGCGCGCTGCTCCAGGCCTATCATGGGATACGCCCGTTGAGCGCCGTCGAGCGGCAGGCGTGGCCGGTGATGCTGCGTGCCGCCGCGCTGCGTTTCTGGCTCTCCCGGCTGCAGGATGCCTGCTTCCCCCGCCCGGGAGAGATGACCCACATCAAGGACCCCGGTGCCTTCCGCGACATCCTCCGCGACCGTATCGCCCAACGGGAGTGGCTCCTCGCCGAGTGGGTCTGAGGCGGGGGCTCGTTCCGGCCGTTAACCACGGAGTGTTTTTTGGGGCGATCTCTTCGGCCCGCGGGGTGTACGGCGGTTCTGCCGCGGAGGCTTCGTTCGGCGGCAATTCTCTTTGGAACCACCGTTCGGTTCGTCGATAGGTGTCTTTACGCCTTTCCTTTACCCGGCTCGGGGCGTTTAATTACTCGATATCACGTCATTTGCTAGTGTCACGGTCATGCGCAAGGTCAAAGAGGATGAGGTCCTGGTGGGGCGTCCGCTGCTGTGGGCGGTCTACGACGCCGGCGGGGTGATGCTCGCCCCGGAAGGGAAGGTGTTCGAGGACCCCGAGGAGCTGGAGGCGTTCCGCGTCCGCGGCCTCTACACCCTCGGCGAGACCCGCGAGCAGCGCATCGCCCGGCTCAAGAGCGACAAGGAGCAGGCCGACGAGCGGGCCCATGTGGCGGTCTTCGACAAGGTGGCGGCGCTCCCCGCGCGGCTCAACCAGATCAACCGCACGCTGCTCGATGATGCCGGCGAGGACGTGACGATGCGGGTCGTCCGCCTCGCCGAAGAGATCCAGGTGCTCTGCGCCGAGGATTCCGACGCGGTGCTCGCCGCCCTCCACGTGCGCTACGACGAGGCCCTCGGGGTGGTGGAGACCCTCCACGCCGCGGCGCTGTGCGAGCTGCTCGCCGCCGCCAAGGGGCTCAACAAGGCGCAGCGCCTGCCGATCCTCTGCGGCGCGTTGACCCACGACGTCGGCTTCACCCGGCTGGCCTCCTCCCTCCATCGCCAGACCTCGCCGCTCACCGATGCCCAGTGGGCCGACGTGCGCGAGCACCCGCTGAAGAGCGAGGCGCTGCTGCGCAACGGCGGGGTGACCAACGAGGTGTGGCTCGACGTGGTGCGTCACCACCACGAGCGGCTCGACGGCGGCGGCTACCCCGACAAGCTGGCGGGGGAGGCGATCTCCCTGCCCACCCGCATCCTCGCCATCGCCGACATCTACGCCGCGATGATCAAGCCGCGGGGCTATCGCGAGGCGATCCTCGGCAAGGACGCGGTGCGCGAGATCTTTCTCGAACGGGGGGCGAGCGTCGACGAGGAGCTGACCCAGCTGTTCGTCCGCCGCATCGGCATCTTCCCGCCCGGCGCGTTCGTCAAGCTGCGCAACGAGGAGATCGGGGTGGTGATCCGTCAGAGCGACAACGCCGCCCACCCGCGCATTTGCTCGGTACTGAGTCCCCGCGGCGTTCCACTGCCCAGGCCACAGTTCCGCGATACCGCCGACAAGTCCTTCTCGGTCGTCGAGATGGTTCCCCACCAGCGCTACCGCTCCATCCTCGGCATGCTCCACGTCCTCTGGCGCAACGCCTGAATCGCGGGAGGGTGGTTTCCCATTCCGGGCGCAGCGCTCGCTCAATGATGAGAATCAACCGCAGATGAGCGCAGATTTCCGCAGATTGGACTGAGCATTCATCTGCGGTTCACGCAGAGGGGCGGGTCGTTGCCTCCGGGAGTTCCTTGGCACCGTCCTTCAAGGCGAGGATCGCCGGCAGCACCCGTTCGAATTCGCTGCGTGCGGCGGCGAGGCGCTCGTTGGCGCCGTCGAGCCGTCCCGCCTCCCCCTGTGCCTCCAGTTCGCGGCTGAGCGACGACAGGGTCCGGGCGCCGAGGGTGGCGCTCTGGGATTTGAGGCTGTGGGCGGCGTGGCGCAGCGCGTCGCTGTCCTGCGCATCGACCGCGGCGGTCAGCTTTTCCAGCGCCCGTTGGGCGTCCTCCAGGTAGGCGTCGACCACCTGCCGCAGCCCGTCGGGGATGCCTGCCAGACTGTCGCGCAGGCTCTCCACGGCCAGCGGGTCTAGCAAGGGGGCGGGCGCGTCGCCGCCACAGCCGCACTCCGCGGCCGGCGAGACGGTGGCAGGGGAGGTGGCCGGGGCGGACCGCGCCGTCGCCGGTGTGTCGACCTTCGGCGGACGCCGGAAGCGGCGGGCGATCAATTCCCGCAGGGCGTTGAACTGGATCGGCTTGGTCAGGTAGTCGTCCATCCCCGCCTCCAGGCACTTCTCGCGGTCGCCGGTCAGGGCGTGGGCGGTGAGGGCGACGATCGGCTGGTGGCCGCCACCCCCCTCGGCCTCGCGGGCCCGTTGGCGGCGGGTCGCCTCCAGCCCGTCGAGCCGCGGCATCTGGATGTCCATCATCACCAGATCGAAGGGGTCGTCGGCCATCCGTGCCAGCGCCGCCAGGCCGTCGCCCGCCTCCTCCACCACACACCCCAGTTGCTTGAGCATCGCCCCGGCCACCATGCGGTTGACCGCGTTGTCCTCCACCAGGAGCACCCTGCGCCGTTCGCCCTGCTCGGCGGCGGGGGGCGTCGGCGGGGACGCCGCGGTGGCGCCCGTGTTGCGGAAGAGGGTGGCGATGGCGTCGAGCAGCCGTGACGGACCGAGCGGCTTGGCGATGGCCAGATCGATGCCGTGATGGTCGAGACTCTCCCGGTCCGGGTGGAGGCCGGAGGTGAGCAGCAGGATCCGCGGTTGATGGATGCCGGGCTCGTCGCGCACCGCTCGGGCGAGCTGCAGGCCGTCGGTGTCGGGCATGTGCAGGTCGAGCAGCAGCAGGTCGAACGGCGCCCCGCGATAAGCGGTGTCGCACAGCCGGCCGAGGGCGGTGGCGGCGTCGGCCGCCGCCTCGTGCTCGACCCCCCAGGTGTCGAGGTAGCTGGCGAGGATCTCCCGGTTGGTGGCGTCGTCGTCGACGATCAGGCAGCGGTGGTCGTGCAGGTCGGCCCCCTTGATTGGGCAGATCCGTGCGGTGGGGGCCAGCGGCACGGTCACGCGGAAGCGGGAGCCCTGGCCGGGACGGCTGTCGGCGTCGATGGTGCCGCCCATCGCCTCCACCAGTTGGCGGCAGATGACCAGACCGAGGCCGGTTCCGCCGAAACGGCGGGTGGTGGAGGCGTCGGCCTGGGTGAAGGGCTGGAACAGCCGTTCCAGCATCTCGGGGGCGATGCCGATGCCGCTGTCCTCCACCGAGAAGCGGGTCGCCCCCCCTGCCTCGGGCTCCACCGCCACCCGGATCGCCCCCGTCTCGGTGAACTTCACCGCGTTGCCGATCAGGTTGGCGAGCACCTGGCGCAGCCGGATGGGATCCCCTTCGACGCAGCAGGGGAGATCGGGGTGGAGGAAGGTGGAGAACTCCAGCCCCTTGCCGTAGGCCTGTTCGGCGAGCAGGGTGCCGGCGGTCTCCACCGCCTCGGCCAGGGGGAACTCGATCCGTTCCAGGACGAGTTTGCCGGCCTCGATCTTGGAGAAGTCGAGGATGTCGTTGATCACCGTCAGCTGGAGATCGGCGGAGTTGAGCGCGGTGTGCAGGAAGTTTCGCTGCTCGTCGCTGAGCGCGGTGTTGTCGAGGATCTGCAGCATGCCGATCACCCCGTTCATCGGGGTGCGGATCTCGTGGCTCATGTTGGCGAGAAAGGCGCTCTTGGCGCGGCTCGCCGCCTCGGCCGCCTCACGCGCCTCGATCAGCGACGCCTCCTTGGCCTGGAGGGTGGCGCGCATCCGCTCGAAACTGCCGATCAGGGCGCCGATCTCATCACCGGAATCGCGCGGCAGGCGGGCGCGGTAGTCGCCGCCGGCGAGCCGCTCGGCGACGCCGGCCAACTGGCGCACCGGGCGGCCGACGATGGCGTCGAGGAACAGCGCGATGAACAGGAAGGCGGCGGTGAAGACGCCGATGAAGACGCCCCCCAGGGTGAGGTTGCGGTGGCGCTGCGCCGCCTCCAGGGCCGTGGCGTCGAAGTCCAGTGCCAGGCGGGCGAAGAGGCGGCCGCGGAACTCGATCGGCTGCTCGAAGTGGTAGAGGGGAGCGGCCTCGTCGCGGTCGGTGGGGAACAGCGGGTAGAGACGTCTGCCGTCGCGGTCGTAGAGGATCAGCCGTCGCCACTGGGGGAGTCGCTCCAGCATCACGTCGAGGGTTTCGTAGACCGCGGCGATCTGGTCCTGGATCAGGTAGGGGAGTAGCGCGTCGCCGAGGGTCACCAGGTGTTCGGCGACGTGGCGCTTCTGCTCCTCGATATCGACGCGCTGCTGGCGGGGGATCCAGCCGAGGAAGATGTAGCCGCCGGCGACCAGCGCCACCATCAGCAGGAAGGCGGTGACGCGGGTGCGCAGGGAACGGGGGATGACGTGGCTCACCAACTAGGGCGCTTCGACGAAATAGCGCTCCAGCCCCCACGCCGTGAGCGGCCGGTAGTCGTCGGCGTCGGCGGCGATCAGCTGCTTGATCGGCACCTTGGCGAGCAGCGCCGCCCCCGCCTCGGTGGCCGCCATGTCGAGGAAGGCGCGGCGCACCGCTTGCCGGTCGGCGGCCGGCACCCGCGGGTGGGCGACCACCGGGTGGGGGGCCATCTCGCGGGTCTTGTAGAGGACGCGCAGGGCGTCCCGCACCTCCGGCTTCTGCTGCCGGAGGGTGGACATCACCCCGCCGCCGGCGGCGGCGCGGCCGAGCAGCACGTTGGTGTAGACCGAGGAGTGGGTCTTCACGTAGAGCGGCTCGACCGCCACCCCGTGGAGCTGCTCCAGGTCGGCGCGTATCAACAGCGAGGCGCCCAGGGCGTTGGGGGCGGGGAAGGCGACGGTGCGCCCCTGGAGTTCGGCGAGCGTGTGGATCGGACTCTCTTTCGGCACCACCAGGATGCCGTAGAGCGACCGCCCGCCGTCGCGTACCAGGGGTTCGTAGCCCTGGGTCTCGGCGGCGACCAGCGAATGGTAGGGGTTCATGTAGGCGAAGTCGAAGCGGCCCCGCCGGAAATCACGCTCGAAATCGGGGATGCGTGGTGAGCCGCTCATCACGAAGTCGAAGCCGGTGCGCCGCTCCAGCTCCTCCAGGATCGGCACCCAGATGGCGGCGAGGTGGCGCGGCTCGAATTGCGGCACCACGCCGAATTGGTACTCGGTCCCGCCGCGGGCGCCGAGGGTGCAGGCGGCAAGGGCCGCAGCCGCCAGGATTTGCACGAGGAATTTCAAGCGTCTTTGCTCCCGTGTCGGATCGTGGGGGAGGATTCCGGTAGCCCCCATACCCCACAGGCTCCAGGCCTCGACACTTCTTTACCCAAGCGGTGACCGGGCCCGGTACACTAGTGTACTGCATCGTCCGGAGCGAACGGCCGCACCACGGGATCGAACGCGCGTTCACGTACCGGGGGCGGTGGGGGGCGATGCGTTAACATACCCTTCCCCTCTGCATGGACCGTGTTCGATGAGTTCCGCGCTGCTCTCCTCGCTCTTCTCCCGCCGCAAATCCTCGCCGGCCGAACCGGCCCCGCGCAAGCGGATCGCCGTGCGGCCGCCTCCGTCGGCGGTTGACGACGGGATGATGGCGCGGCGGCGCGAGGCGGTGCTGCGCATCGTCGCCGACAACCACAACCTCGATTCCGCCATCGTCCGCCTGCGCGAGGAGATCCGCGCCGCCCTCGGCGCCGACAAGTGCATCGTCTATCGCAAGAAGAACAGCATCCTGCTCAACCCCTTTGCCGGCGGAACCAGCGAAGACCCCCGCTTCGAATACAACACCCTGCGCATCGCCGCGGAGTCCGACCTGGCCGGTTTCGTCGCGGTCAACCGTCAGGCCCTGGTGATCCTCAACGTCTACGACAGCGGTGAATTGGCACGGCTCGGTGCCGGGCTGCGCTTCGACGGCCAGTGGGACGAGAAGCACGGGGTACGCACCCGCTCCGCCCTCGTCGCGCCCGCCTTCGCCCCCGACGGCGGGCTGATGGGGGTGGTCCAGGTGCAGAACATGGAGGGCAGCCGCCTCTTCACCAAGGCGGACCTGGAGGTGCTGACGATGCTCGCCGCGGCCCTCGGCGAGGCGCTCTACCTGAAGGTGGGCCAACTGCCGGAATATCTCCGTCACCTGGTGCCGCGGCACATCGAGGAGGAGAAGCTGCGCGCGATGGTGGTCGCCGACAACGACCCGTGGGCCCTCTATGACCTGCTGATGGAGGAACACGGGGTGCCGCTGGAGGCGATCGGCGAGGTGCTCAGCCGTCGCTTCGACTGCCCCTTCGTCGCCTACCGGGCGGGGCGTACGCCGCCGCGGATTGCCGCCATCAACCCCGCCTTTCTGCGCAAGAACCGCTGGGTGCCGGTGGAGGAGGGGGCGGACGGCAGCGTGGTGGTGGCCATCGACGACCCCCGCGACCCCAACCGCACCAGCGAGGTGACCCTGCTGCTGCCGGGACGGCGGGTGGAGTTCCGGGTCGCGCTACGCAGCGATATCCAGCGCTTCATCGACGCCCTCGAAGGGGTCGGTGGCGACGGCGCCCTGCCCCAGGGGGACATCGCCGGTGCCCTGGAGCGGCTGGAGTTCGTCACCGAAGAGGATGAGGAGCGGGCCCAGGGGGAGGACGTTTCGCTCACCGGCCTGGCCAGCGACAGCCCGGCGATCCGGCTGGTGGACTCGATCATCCTCGAAGGGGTGCACAAGAGCGCCTCGGACATCCACATCGAGCCGGTGGAGGTGGAGGAGCGCGGCGCACGCAAGCGGGTGCTGCGGGTGCGCTACCGGATCGACGGCGAGTGCACCAGCGCCACCGTGCTGCCGATCCAGGTGGCGCGCGCGGTGATGGCGCGGCTGAAGATCATGTCGCGCCTCGACACCTCCGAGCGGCGGCTGCCGCAGAGCGGCAAGATCAAGATCAAGGGGATGAACATCGAGCTGCGCATCGAGATCTGCCCGACCAGCCTCGGTGAGGAGAAGGCGGTGCTGCGCATCCTCGCCTCCAAGCTGATCACGCTGGAGAAGCTGATCACCCACGAGGAGCAGTACCGCCGCTTCCGCCGGATCATCCAGCGTCCCCACGGCATCGTCCTGGTGGTCGGCCCCACCGGCTCGGGCAAGACCACCACCCTGCACGCCGCGCTGCACGCGCGCAACGAGCCGGGGGTCAACATCATCACCGCCGAGGACCCGGTGGAGATCACCCAGCCGGGGATCACCCAGGTGCAGGTCAACTACGACATCGACCTCACCTTCCCGGCGATCCTGCGCTCCTTCCTGCGCCAGGACCCGGACATCGTCATGGTCGGCGAGATCCGCGACGGCGAGACCGCGCGCATCGCCTTGGAGGCGGCGCAGACCGGCCACCTGGTGTTCAGCACGCTGCACACCAACAGCGCGCCGGAGACGGTGACCCGGCTGTTCGACCTGGGGCTGGACCCCTACTACTTCGCCTCGGCGATCTCCGGCATCCTCGCCCAGCGGCTGGTGCGGCGGTTGTGCGAGAAGTGCAAGCGGCCGCGGGTGATGGGCGGCGAGGAGCTGGAGGCGATGGCCGGGCAGTTCGGCGAGGAGGAGTTCGCCGCGGTGCTCGCCGGGCACGACGCGCTGAGCGTGTATGAGGCGGTGGGCTGCGAGGCGTGCGGGAAGACCGGCTACAAGGGGCGGCTCGGCATCCACGAGATCCTCGACAAGAGCCCGGCGATCGTCGAACAGATCCAGGGGAAGGCGGCGACGCCGGAGTTGAAGGCGCAGGCGATGCGGGATGGGATGCGGACGTTGTTTCAGGATGGGATGAGGAATGTGATCGAGGGGCTTACCTCCTGGGAGGAGGTGGTGAGGGTTTGTTCTTCGGAGGATTGATTTGGGTATAACCATGGTTATACTTCGGGTCATGAAAACCGCAATCTCCATTCCCGACCCGCTGTTTCAAGCCGCCGAAGAGTTTGCCCACGCTCGTGGCCTGACGCGCAGCCAGCTCTATGCTCGGGCGATGAGCGAGTATTTGGAAGGGCACCGTGACGATCGGGTCACCGAACGGCTTGATTACGTTTACGGGGCAGCCGGCGCCGATTCGTCTGTGGAACCCGAATTGGAGGAGATGCAGCGGCGTTCCATTCCGCAAGATGGCGAATCGTGGTGATTCGGCGTGGCGAGGTCTGGTGGGCCTCCCTGGATGAGCCGCGAGGATCGGAACCGGGTTTTCGCCGGCCCGTAGTGGTGGTACAGGCGGACTCCTTCAATCGAAGCCGCATTCAAACCGTTATCGTCGCCGTCATCACCAGCAATCTCCGTCTTGCCGAAGCGCCCGGTAACTTCCCGTTGTCGAAGCGGGAGTCGGGTCTGCCCAAGGATTCGGTCGTTAACGTTTCCCAGCTTCTTACGCTCGACAAGGGCTATCTCACCGATAAGGTCGGTGGCCTTTCCGGTGACGGTCTGCGCAAGCTGGATGAGGGGATTCGGTTGGTTACGGGGTTGGGTGGTGAATTCTGACGTTGGTATCGATTGAGCGCGCTATCGCGCGGGTGATTGAATCGGGTTCTCGCACCCGAAGGCGAGTTACTTTCTTTTGGCTATGTCTGATTACGTGTTGCGATCGGTCGATAGCGCCGCGGTTCATTGTAGGAGCGGCCCCTAGGCCGCGATCACGACGGAGTGAGGCACCTCGATTTGGCAAGTGGCAGGAACGGACATGGCGCCATCGCGGCCTAGGGGCCGCTCCTACATTCAAGGAATGTCGCAACAGCCAACTCAGGCATGGCCTCTCTTGGTTACTTTTATTTGGCCGCGCAAAGAAAAGTAACTCGCCTTCGGGTGCGAGAACCCGATTAGAATAATTGTGCAATAGCGCAATCCTTAAATTCGATTGGCGGGGAATGTATATGGAAATTCTAGATAGATTGAAGAACGGATGGATTCAGCTTCTTGGTGTTGTATCGTCTTTGTTATTGTTGGTTTTTTGGTTAATGGAAATAGAAAATACCTTCAAAGTAGAGGCAAGAATGGTAGATCTAGTGATAGGAGTGTTGCCAGCTATTGTTTCCCTGTTTACATCTTTTTTTCAGCGATATTGGATTGTCTTTGTTGTCGGATTATGGTTTGTCTTCGCTGGGACTATCGTGAATATTGGGAAAGTCGGAGTGCTCTTCCTATTGTTTTCGTTAATCCTTGTATTGCTACCGTTTTTGAAGATGATTTTTGTAAGGAAAACGTGAACTAAAGCGTCGGAAGCGGGTGCGTTTGAATAGGTGCAAGTTGAGCGATCAGTAAACCTTGTTCTTTTCCCCGAACTCGTAGGGCGGATTAGCGATAGCGTAATCCGCCAGATCGAAGCTGCCTACGGCGGCGGTGCCTCCGATCCGGCGGATTACGCTGCGCTAATCCGCCCTACGAATTCGATGAGTCGTGAAAGAGAGGGGGCTCGTTTCAGCGCCCGCGCTTGGCTCCAATCCGCAGCCGAAGTGCATTCAGCTTGATGAACCCCCCGGCATCCTTCTGATCGTAGGCCCCGGCATCATCCTCGAACGTCGCGATCTTCTCATCGAACAACGAATCGGTCTCGGATTTGCGTCCGGCGATGATCACATTGCCCTTGTAGAGCTTCATCCGCACCACCCCGTTGACCACCTTCTGCGACTCGTCGATCGCCACCTGGAGCATCTTGCGCTCCGGGCTCCACCAGTAGCCGTTGTAGATCAGCTTGGCGTAGCGCGGCATCAGTTCGTCCTTCAGGTGCATCGCCTCGCGGTCGAGGGTCAGCGACTCCATCGCCCGGTGGGCCTTGAGCATGATCGCGCCGGCGGGGGTCTCGTAGCAGCCGCGGGACTTCATGCCGACGTAGCGGTTCTCCACCAGGTCGTCACGGCCGATGCCGTTGGCACCGCCCACCTTGTTCAGATGCTCCATCACCGTGGCGGGGCTCATCGGCTGGCCGTCGATGGCGACGATGTCGCCCTGCTCGAAGGTCAGCTCGACGTAGGTGGGCTGGTCGGGGGCCTTCTCCGGGGAGACGGTCCAGCGCCACATCCCCTCCTCTTCGGGCTCGCTCCACGGATCTTCGAGCAGGTCGCCCTCGTAGGAGATGTGCAGCAGGTTGGCGTCCATCGAGTAGGGGGACTTCTTGCTCTGCTTGGCGAAGTCCACCGGGATGCCGTGCTCTTCGGCGTATTTCATCAGCTTCTCGCGGGAGAGCAGGTCCCATTCGCGCCACGGGGCGATGATCTTGACGTCGGGCATCAGGGCGTAGGCGCCCAGCTCGAAGCGCACCTGGTCGTTGCCCTTGCCGGTGGCGCCGTGGGAGATGGCATCGGCGCCGGTGGCCTTGGCGATCTCCACCAGGCGCTTGGCGATCAGCGGGCGGGCGATCGAGGTGCCGAGGCGGTATTCGCCTTCGTAGAGGGCGTTGGCGCGGAACATCGGGTAGACGTAGTCGCGGGCGAACTCCTCGCGCAGGTCCTCGATGTAGATCTCCTTGATGCCCATGGCCTCGGCCTTGGCGCGAGCCGGTTCCACCTCTTCGCCCTGGCCGATGTCGGCGGTGAAGGTGACCACCTCGCAGTGGTAGGTCTCCTGCAGCCACTTGAGGATGACCGAGGTGTCGAGGCCGCCGGAGTAGGCGAGGACCACTTTTTTCACGTCAGACATGGTTCGCTCCATTGAGGATGAGGGTTGGGCGTCGGGCGCCGCGGGACCGGGAATTCTGCCACCGCGCTCAGGGGCGTGTCGAGGGGTGGGGGAGAGATCACGCAGAGCTCGCAGCGGAGCAGAGATCGCGGAGTTTTTTTCTCTCTCGTTTCCACGCTCTGCGTGGAAACGCCGCTCTTCGACGCTCTGCGTCGTGTCGAGCGAGGGCGCAGGGGATTCGGTGTGTCTCCCTCCGCTTGAGGACGCAGAGCGTCCAAGGTGGCCGGTTACGACGCGGAGCGTCGTAACCAGAGGGGGGGGCGGGAGGGGACGGGGCTTGCTCTCGTTTCCACGCTCTGCGTGGAAACGCCGCTCTTCGACGCTCTGCGTCGTGTCGAGCGAGGGCGCAGGGGATTCGGTGTGTTTCCCTCCGCTTGAGGACGCAGAGCGTCCAAGGTGGTCGGTTGAGACGCGGAGCGTCGTAACCAGAGGGGGGGGCGGGAGGGGATGGGGCTCGCTCTCGTTTCCACGCTCTGCGTGGAAACGCTGTTCTTCGACGCTCTGCGTCGTGCCGAGCGAGGGCACCCGGGTTTCGGTGCGGTTCCAAGGACGCAGAGCGTCCAAGGTGGCCGGTTACGACGCGGAGCGTCGTAACCAGAGGGGGGGCGGGAGGGGATAATAGGGCTCTTCATCTGCGCGCTCTGCCCCTCTGCGCGCTCTGCGTGAGCGGTGGGCCCTCAGGTGGGCGGATGGGTCACGCGCATCGCCTCGCCGAGGTCGGCGAGCGGGCGGCCGAGGTGGTAGCCCTGGGCGTAGTCGATGCCGCAGCGGGCCACCGCTTCGAGGATCTCGCCGTCTTCGATGTATTCGGCTACGGTGCGGATGTCCAGCTCGCGCGCCAGGGTGGCGATGGAGTTGACGAAGGCGCGGTCGCGCTCGTCGCGCAGCATGTTGGCGATGAAGTCGCCTTCGATCTTGATGTAGTCGATGGGGAAGCGCTTGATGTAGTGGAACGAGGAGAAGCCGGAGCCGAAATCGTCGATGGCGAACTTGAACCCTTCCATCTGCAGGTTGGCGACGAACTTCTCCAACACCTGGAGGTTGGTGACGGTCTCCCGCTCGGTCAGCTCGAAGACCACGTTGCTCGGCTCGATCCCCTGGTCGCCGACCATCTTGCGCACCTTGGGGAAAAACTCGGAGAGCACCAGGGCGCGCGGCGAGATGTTGATGAACAGCGTCCCCCGGTAGTTCACCGCGCGGGCGGCGGCGAAGGCCTTCTCCATCACCGCGAAGTCGAGGTTGTGGATCAGTCCCATCCGTTCGGCGGCCTCGACGAACTCGCCGGCGGCGGCGACCCGGCCGCCCTCGGTGTGGATGCGCGAGAGCACCTCGCAGGCGTGCAGCTCGCCGCTCTTGGAGCGCAGGATCGGCTGGAAGAAGGGGACCACCCGGCTCTCGTCGAGGGCCTTGGAGACCATGGTGCACTTCTCGGCGATCTCGCGGAAGGCGGTGAGCACGTCCGACTCGCCGGGGAAGGCGGCGCGGTTTTTTCCCTCGGCCTTGGCCCGGTACATCATGTTGTCGGCGAACAGGAAGAGGTCGCGGCCGTTCTGGGCGTGGTCGGGGTAGACGGCGACGCCGACCGAGCTGCTCGCCTTGATCTCGCTGCCGTCGGGGGCGGGCAGCAGCACCGTGCCGGCGGTGCGGACGATGGCGTCGGCCAGCTTGATCACCTCCTCGCCGTCGATCTCCGACATCAGCACGACGAATTCGTCGCCGCCGTAGCGGGCGAGTACGTCACCCTTGCGCAACAGCTCCTTGATCGCGTCGGCGAAGGCGCGCAGCAACTGGTCGCCCATGGCGTGGCCGTGGCTGTCGTTGACCGCCTTGAAGTTGTCGAGGTCGATCACCAGCAGGGCGAATTTGTGGCCGTAGGCCTCGGAGCGGGCTGTCTCGTGGTCCATCAGGTCCCAGAAGACCCGCTGGTTGACCAGGTCGGTGAGCGGGTCGCGGGTGGCGTAGTACTCCAGATCCTTGGTGTACTTGGAGATCGCCTTCACCGAGCCGACCACGTTGAGCAGGGTGGAGAGGATGCTCTCGACCACCAGCAGCTTGACCGAGTCCTCGGTGGTGCCGGCCTGCACGCCGATGCCGACGATGCCGCCGATCTTCGGCGCCTCCACCAGCAGCGACTTGGTCTGCACCCGGATCTCGTCGACGGTGAGGCTGAGTTCGGGGCCGTCGGGGTCGGCGATGTGGTGGTGGATGGTGGCGTCGAGGGCGGGGGTGAGCTCGTTGTGCTGACTGATCTTCTCGCGTACCACCTCCTCGAACAGGCGGACGGTCTCGCGGCTCGGCGGGTGGTGCCAGAACACCTCCAGGTCGAACAGCTCCTCGTCCACCTTGAACATGGAGAAGAGCGAGTAGGCCTCGATCACCGCGTTGATGTCGAGGAGCAGCCGCTTGACGTATTCGCGCCAGTCGCGCACCACTTCGGAGGTGATGACGAAACGCTCCAGCAGGCGGATCTCGAACTCCAGCAGCTCCTTGTCCACGGCGAAGGTGCGCAGCTTCTTCACCAGGGTGGAGACCTCGTCGAGCACCACCTGGAGTTCGCTGAACACCTGGCGGTCCTCGGGCATCTCCAACTGTTGCAGGTCGGAGACCCGGTTGACCCGGGCGATGCCCTGGCGCAGCCGGCCGATGGAGCGATCCAGCCGCCGGTTGATGAACAGCGCCACCAGCAGGGCGACGATGAACGGTGCGGGGGCGATCAGACCGAGGGTGGAGAGGAACTGGCCGCGCGCCTTCTCCAGCATCGGTCGCAGGTCCTGGCGCACCTCGATGACGCCGAGGGTGTCGCCGACCCGGGCGTTGACGTGGCAGCGCAGGCATTCGTCGCGGGCGACCAGCGGATGGAGGTAGCGCAGGCCGCGCTCCTCGGCGATCTTGTGTTCCTTGCCGTCGGCCAGGGCGGTGCGCAGCGGGCTGTCCAGGGGTGGCTGCTCGATCGGCCCGAACAGCGCCTCCACCCGCGGGCCGCGGTAGATCTCCAGCTCGTAGGGGGTGTCGCGGAAGGTCTCGCGCATGGAACCGAGGAAGCCCTCGACGTCCTGGCGCGACCAGCCGCGGCGCATGATCTGGAACATGGCGGTGAAGGTCTGCTGGGCGAGGGCCGAGGAGACCGCCTCGGCGTCGGCGCGGGCGCTGTGGTCGTAGAGGGCTGAGATCACCGCGTAGAGGCCGCCGAAGAGCAGCAGGGAGACCAGCAGGGCGGCGGCGAGGATCAGATGTTTGATGCTGTTGAATCGGGGCATGCGTCGGGGCAGGTCTGGACGGCGATGATGAGCAACAAGCCCCGGGGCCGGGAAGATAGGGAGCATGCTCGGGGTTCTACTTATGGTTCGAGTGTATCCCTACCGGCGGGGGGTTGGAATACCCTCGCCGGCTTGCCGATTGGGTACGCATTCTCCAGCGCTGGAAAATAAGCGCTTGCTAATACTGTTTTTGGGGCCTAGACTGGTTCGCGTCCTCAGGGATACCACCGAAAAACAATCCGAATTACCAAATAGGAAATAGACATGACCAAGATCACCAAGATCCTCGTCGCCGCCGGCGCCCTCGCCATCTCCGCCTCTGCCAACGCTTGGTGGGGCTGGGGTGGTCCTTGGAACAACGGCGGCAATGGTTGGGGCAACGGCAACGGTGTTGGCGACGGCTCCTTCGACATGTCCTTCAGCGGTCGCGGCAACAGCAACATGTACAACGGCTACAACGGCTACGGCTACGGCGCTCCCTACGGCTACGGCTACGGCGCTCCTTACGGCTACGGCGCCCCCTACGGCTACGGTGCCGCCCCCTACGGTGCCGCCCCCGCCCCCTACGGCTACGCCCCCTACGGCGCCGCCCCGGTTGCTCCCGCCGCTCCCGCCGCTCCCGCCGCCAAGTAAGGTGATCGGATAGCGCCTCCCCTTTTCCAAGGGGGGATGCGGACGAAGCCGGTCCAGGTTCTCCTGGGCCGGCTTTTTTTTATTGCCTGTGGAGTGCTCGAGAAGAAGAGTTTTCAACGCAAAGGCGCGAAGACGCAAAGGCCGCAAAGGGGGGGGTGGGGTTTGTTGCGGTGCCGCGCGGCAACCGCCTGCCTCGATTCCTTTGCGTTCTTTGCGCCTTCGCGCCTTTGCGTTGGATGTTCTTCTTCTCCGATCAGCCTTTGAGGCGGTACTCGGCCGAGCGGGCATGGGCGGTGAGGCCTTCGCCGCGGGCCAGCACCGAGGCGGTGCGGCCGAGGTCGTCGGCGCCGTCGGCGGAGCAGAAGATCAGGCTGGAGCGCTTCTGGAAGTCGTAGACCCCGAGCGGCGAGGAGAAGCGTGCGGTACGTGAGGTGGGCAGCACGTGGTTGGGGCCGGCGCAGTAGTCGCCCAGCGCCTCGGCGGTATAGCGGCCCATGAAGATGGCGCCGGCGTGGCGGATCTTCGGCAGCAGCGCCTCCGGGTCCGCCACCGACAGCTCCAGGTGCTCGGGGGCGATGTGGTTGCTCACCTCGGCCGCCTCGTCCAGATCCTTGACGGTGATCAGCGCGGCACGGTCGGTGAGCGACTTTTCGATGATCTCGCGCCGCTCCATGGTGGGCAGCAGCCGGTCGATGCTCTCGCGCACCTTGGCGACGAAGCCGGCATCGGGGCTGACCAGGATCGGTTGGGCGTCCTCGTCGTGCTCGGCCTGGGAGAAGAGGTCCATGGCGATCCAGTCGGGGTCGGTCTGTCCGTCGCAGATCACCAGGATCTCCGAGGGGCCGGCGATCATGTCGATGCCCACTGCGCCGAAGACGTGGCGCTTGGCGGTGGCGACGTAGATGTTGCCGGGGCCGACGACTTTGTCCACCCGGGGCACCGTCTCGGTGCCGTAGGCCAGTGCAGCCACCGCTTGGGCACCGCCCAGGGCGAAGGCGCGGTCGACGCCGGCGATGGCGGCGGCGGCGAGCACCAGCTCGTTCATCTCGCCGCCGGGGGTGGGCACCACCATCACCAGCTCGGGGACGCCGGCCACCTTGGCGGGGATGGCGTTCATCAGCACCGAGGAGGGGTAGGCCGCCTTGCCGCCGGGGACGTAGAGGCCGACCCGGTCGAGGGGGGTGACCTGCTGGCCGAGCAGGGTGCCGTCGGCTTCGGTGTAGGACCACGACTCACTCTTCTGACGTTCGTGGTAGGCGCGCACCCGCTCCGCGGAGTGCTCCAGCGCCTCGCGCTGTTCGGCGGGGATACGGGTCAGGGCCTGTTGCAGTCGCTCCCGGGAGATCTCCAGGTCGGCCATGCTTGCCGCGCTCATGCGGTCGAAGCGGTTGGTGTACTCCACCACCGCGGCATCGCCGCGTTCGCGGATGTTCTTGATCACGTCGAGGACGACGCCGTTGACCGCGTCGTTGGAGACCGACTCCCATGCGAGAAGCTCATCCAATTTTTTCCAAAAATTGGAATTTGAGGAATCGAATGTGCGTATTTCAGTCATGGCGTCGATCTCTGTTGGTTGGGCCCAATGTCGTCAAATCACGCGAGACTCGTTGGGCGTAGGGCGGATTGGCGATGGCGTAATCCGCGGGATCGGAGCCGATTTCGGCGAACGCGCCTTCGTTCCCGGCGGATTACGCTGCGCTAATCCGCCCTACGAGGTTCCGCAGCTACGATTTGGAATCGCGTTCGGATTCAATCGGCGACGGCGTCGCCGATTACGCGAATCAACTCTTTGATTCGCGCATGCTTCATCTTCATGGAGGCCTTGTTGACGATCAGCCGCGAGCTGATGTCCATGATGTGCTCCTGCGGCTCCAGGCCGTTGGCGCGCAGGGTGTTGCCGGTGTCCACCACGTCGACGATGCGGTGCGCGAGTCCTACCAGCGGGGCCAGCTCCATGGAGCCGTAGAGCTTGATCACCTCCACCTGTTCACCCCGCTCGGCGAAATAGCGACGGGTGGTGTGGATGTACTTGGTGGCGATGCGCATGCGCCCCTCCACGGGAGGCGCCTGGGTCGGGTCGGCGTGGCCGGCCACCATCAGCTTGCACTTGGCGATCTTCAGGTCGAGTGGCTCGTAGAGTCCTTCGCCGCCGTGTTCGAGCAGCACGTCCTTGCCGGCGACGCCGAGGTCGGCGGCACCATGCTGGACGTAGGTGGGGACGTCGGAGGCGCGTACCACCAGCAGCTTCACGTCGGGCAGGTTGGTGCCGACGATCAGCTTGCGGCTGCTCCCCGGTGCCTCCTCCGGCTCGATCCCCGCGGCGGCCAGCAGCGGCGCGGTCTCGTCGAAGATCCGGCCTTTGGAGAGGGCGATGATCAGCGGGGTGTTGCCGGTTTCAGCGGAGGTCATGGACGGGGGCCTTTTCGCTATAGGTCGGAACGGTGGTGAAGGATGAGCGCCGGGTAGAGTATGTCTGTGACCAAGGGGAGGTCAAAGGTGAAAGGCAAAAGGTTAAAGGGGGAAGGGCTCTGCCAATCCAATGCCCCCCTGCTCTCCGGCCAACGTGGCATCAGCGATTGGGTGGGCGCCAAACGGAGGCCCTTTGACCTTTTGCCTTTCACCTTCTCTATTCCGGCACCCGCCGGATGCTCGCGCCGAGCTGCGCCAGCTTCTCCTCGATGCACTCGTAGCCGCGATCGATGTGGTAGATGCGGTCCACCTTGGTCTCCCCCTCGGCCACCAGGCCGGCCAGCACCAGGCTGGCCGAGGCGCGCAGATCGGTGGCCATCACCGGGGCGCCGGTCAGTTTGTTGACCCCGGTGGTGATCGCGGTGTTGCCTTCGAGGCGGATGTCGGCGCCCATCCGCTGCATCTCCTGGACGTGCATGAAGCGGTTCTCGAACACCGTCTCGGTGATCGTGCCGGTGCCCTCGGCGACGATGTTGAGGGCGGTGAATTGCGCCTGCATGTCGGTGGGGAAGGCGGGGTAGGGGGCGGTGTGGACGCTCACCGCCCTGGGCCGCCGGCCGCCCATGTCCAGTTCGATCCAGTCCTCGCCGAGGGTGATCTCGGCGCCCGCCTCGCGCAGCTTGGCGAGCACCGCGTCGATGTTCTCCGGGCGGGTGTCCTTCACCTTCACCCGGCCGCCGGTCATCGCCGCGGCGACCAGGAAGGTGCCGGTCTCGATGCGGTCGGGGAGCACCTCGTAGCGGGTGCCGCGCAGCCCCTCCACCCCTTCGATGGTGATGGTGTCGCTGCCGGCGCCGCGCACCTGGGCGCCCATCGCGTTGAGGCAGTTGGCCAGATCCACCACCTCCGGTTCGCGGGCGGCGTTCTCGATCACCGTTTCGCCATCGGCCAGGGCCGCGGCCATCATCAGGTTTTCGGTGCCGGTGACGGTGACCATGTCGAGTACCAGCCGCGCCCCCTTCAGCCGCTTCGCGCGGGCGCGGATGTAGCCCGACTCCACCTCGATCTCGGCGCCTAGCGCCCGCAGTCCCTCCAGGTGGAGGTTGACCGGGCGGGAACCGATGGCGCAGCCGCCGGGTAGCGAGACGTCGGCGCGGCCGTAACGGGCGAGCAGCGGGCCGAGCACCAGGATCGAGGCGCGCATCGTCTTCACCAGTTCGTAGGGGGCGAAGAATTCGCGGATCGAGTCGGCGTCGACCTCGATGTTGAGCCGCTCGTCCACCGTCAGGCCCACCCCCATGCGGCCGAGCAGCTCCATGGTGGTGGTGACGTCGTGGAGATGGGGGACGTTGCCGATGGTCACCGGCCCTTCGGCGAGCAGGGTGGCCGCCATGATGGGGAGGGCGGCGTTTTTCGCCCCGGAGATGCGGATCTCGCCCTGGAGGGGGCGGCCGCCGGTGATCAGCAGTTTGTCCATGCGGTGGGAGCTCTAACCCGTGATTGCGTACGGTGTCGTGGTGTCCGGCGGGGGGGTGTCCGGTCCCGGCGGGGCGGGGAACCGCGCATCATATATAAAAAAGGGGTCTAAGCGCCAGCCTTCGTTTTCCGCCAGGATGGCGGGAATGGGCGGGTGCGGCGAGGGGCGGCATTCATTCGGTTCCGTCAGGCGCCATCGCCGCGGAGGATCTCCGCCACCCCGCTCAGGCGCGCCATCGCCAGCAGTTGCGGCGGGAGGTGGTCGAAACGCAGCTGGCGTCCGCGGCGGCGGGCCTCGCGCAGCCACTCGGTGAACAGCGCCAGGGCGGAGCTGTCGGCCCGCTCCACCCCGGAGAGGTCGACGTGGATCGGGCCTTCGCCGTCGAACAGCCGGTCGTCGATCGCCAGCAGGCGGGGGACGCTGGAGAAGTCGAGGGGGCCGCGCAGCCGCAGTCGGCCCTGTTCGTCCCGTTCCAGCCGCGCTGCGGTGCGGTACACCTAGTTCCCCTGCCGGTTGCGCTCGGAGAGCTTGGTGATGAGACCGTCGACGCTGCTCTCGCGGATCTCGCTGGCGAAGCTGGAGCGGTAGTTGGTGACCAGGCTGAGGCCGTCGATCGCCACGTCGTAGACCTTCCATTCGCCCCCCTCGAGGTGGAGCTTGTAGTCCACCGGTACCGGCAGGCCGCCGGCCACCTCGGCCTCGGTGCGCACGGTCACGTCGTCGGCTTCGCCGGCGGCGCGCAGCGGCAGATAGCTGATGGTGGTATCGGCGTATTCGTTGAGGGCGGTGGCGTAGGTGCGCACCAGCAGGGTGCGGAACTCGTTGGTGAAGCGCTCGCGCTGCCTTTCGTCGGCACGGCGCCAGTGCTTGCCGAGGACCCACTGGGCCATCCGTTTGAAGTCGAAGTGGGGCAGGACGATTTTCTCCACCAGGCCGTAGATTCGCTCCGGCTTGTCCTGGATGGTCTCCTTCTCCGCGCGCAGGGTGGTGAGCATCTGCTCGGAGGTGGAGCGGACCAACTGCTGGGCTTCCTGCGGCGTGGCCGCCCGGACGGTGGTGGCGAGCAGCGCCAGCGCGCCGGCCAGGAGCGCCAGCCAGGGGGTGAAGCGGGACCGGTTGGCGCTCATTCGTAGCCTCCACTGGTATAGAGCAGCTTGGCCACCGCCATGTTGTAGTCGTTGATGGCGGCGAGGTAGTCGGTGTGGGCGAGGACGTAGCCCTGGAAGGCGTCGGCCAGCTTGTTGGCCTCCTCCAGACCGGCCTCGAAGTCGGCGTAGCTGGCGATCATCCAGCGGCGGCCGGAGCGGCTGCCGTCGTACAGGGTCTGCACGCTGTCGTTGAGGGTGGTCGCCTGGTGGTACTGCTCGGCCACCTCGAAGGGGATCCCGCGGCGGGCGAAGGAGGCCTTCTCCACCAGGGCGTTGAGTTCCGACTGGGCGCGGGCCACCCGCGCCGAGGTGACGCCCCCCTCCCAACGCCAGTTGATGCCGACCACCGGCGTGGCGCCGGCATGATCGAAGGGGTCATAGACGTAGGGGCTCTCCAGTCCGTCGCGGCCGGAGCCGGAGACCGAGCCGACCACGCCGGCGTAGAGGTTGGGCATGCCGTCGGCCTTCTTCGCCGCGACCAGGGCGCGGCGGGCGCGCAGGCCGGCCTCCAGCTGGGCCACCTCGGGGCGCTTTTCGAGGGCGGCGGCCTGCAGTTCGGCGAGGCTCTGGGCTGGCATCTCCACCGGGCGGATGTGGCGCTCGGCCACCTCCAGCCCATCGCTCAGCGGAGTCGCGGTGAGCACTTTGAGTCCGTCGAGGGCGATCGCCTCCACCGCCTTGGCGCGGTTGAGGTACTTCACCAGGATGGACCGGCCGGTCTGCAGGGCGAAGAGGTCGGACTGCTTGGCCTTGCCGCGGCCCTTCTTCAGCCAGCGCTCCACCAGGGCCACCGCCTTGTCGGCGCGCTCGACCACGTCCTCCAGCAGGGCGCGGGTGTCGCGGGCGGCGAGATAGCCGTTGTAGGCGCGGACCACCTCCAGGCGGGTGTCGGCACGGCGAATGCGCACGTCGCCCTCCTTCACCTCCACCTGGCCGCGGGCCGCATCGGCGTAGTTTTCGATCTTGCCGAAGGTGTAGAGGGGCTTGATCAGCTTGAATTCGATGTTGCCCCAGGCGCTGACCCCGTCGAGGGAGTCGTCACGATTCACCGAGCAGGGGAGGGTGCTGCAGGTGTGGGTGCCGTTGCTGAAAAAGCCGCCGTTGTCGTCGGGGGCGAGGCCGAGGAAGGCGTTGACGTCGAGGGTCAGGTCGCCGGAGGCCTGCGCCTCCTCCACCAGGGTGCGGGCGGCCTCCACCAGGTGGCGGGTCTCACTGATTCGCGGGTCGGCGGCGAGTGCCTTCTCCACCGCCTGGTCCAGGGAGAGGGCGGCGGCGTCGGCCGCGATCGGGGAGAGCGCGAATCCCCCCAGCAGGAGGCCGGCCATCGCGGCGGCGAACGGTTTCTTGCTCATTTGGAATCACTCCCCTCTTGCGCCTTGCTGAATAGGAATTGCCCCACCACCTGCTCCAGTACCAGGGCGGGCTGGGTCAATTTGATCTCGTTGCCGTCCTTGAGGTAGGCGTCGGCCCCGCCCGGCTCCAGGGCGATGTACTGCTCGCCGAGCAGCCCGGCGGTGTAGATGCTGGCCGAGGTGTCCTTGGGCAGCCGGTCGTAGCCGGGTTCGATGGCCAGCTCCACCACCGCCTCGTAGAGCGTCTGGTCGTAGTCGATCCGTGCCACCCGGCCGATCTTCACCCCACCCATGGTCACCGGCGAGCGCACCTTGAGGCCGCCGACGTTCTCGAAGTGGGCCTTCAACCGGTAGCCCTCGTCGCCGTTCATCTCGCTGAGGTTGCTCACCCGCATGGCCAGCATGAACAGCGCTGCCATGCCGGTGGCGACGAACAGGCCCACCATGATCTCGATGTTTCGTGTGCTGGTCATATTCTACTTGAACATCAGTGCGGTCAGGACGAAATCGAGGCCCAATACCGACAAAGCGGTATGGACCACGGTACGGGTGGTGGCGCGGCTCACCCCCTCGGAGGTGGGGATGGCGTCGTACCCCTCGAAGAGCGCGATCCAGGTGGCGACGAAGCCGAAGACCACGCTCTTGACGACGCCATTGTAGACGTCATCCATCAAATCCACCTTGCTCTGCATCTGCGACCAGAAGGCGCCGTCGTCCACCCCGAGCAGGCCGACGCCGACGAACCAGCCGCCCACCACCCCCACCGCGCTGAAGGTGGCGGCGAGCAGCGGCAGCGAGATCAGTCCGGCGAGGAAGCGCGGTGCGACCACCCGCCGGATCGGGTCCACCGCCATCATCTCCATCCCGGAGAGCTGCTCGGTGGCCTTCATCAGGCCGATCTCGGCGGTCAGCGCCGAGCCGGCCCGGCCGGCGAACAACAGGGCGGCCACCACCGGTCCCAGCTCGCGCACCAGCGACAGCGCCACCACCACCCCGAGCGACTCCTCGGCGCCGAAGTCCACCAGGGTGTTGTAGCCCTGCAAACCCAGCACCATGCCGACGAACAGCCCGGAGACCAGGGTGATCACCAGCGACAGCACGCCGACCGCGTAGAGCTCCTTCACCAGCAGCCCCGGCCGCGGCGCCACCGCCGGCAGACCGCCGAGCACCCGCAGCAGGAACAGGTGTCCCCGCCCGAGCCGTTGGAAGACGTTGAGGGCGTTGTGCCCCCACTGTTGCAGCACGTTCAGCATTTCAATCCCGCCCCGCCAGCAGGTCCTCGGCGTAATCGGGTGCCGGATAGTGGAATGGCGCCGGCCCGTCGGGCAGCCCGCCCATGAACTGGCGGGTCCACTCCGAGCCGCCGCGGCCGAGGGCCTCCGGCGTGCCGTGCTCGACCACCTTGCCCTCGGCGATCAGGTAGACGTAATCGGCGATCGCCGCGGTCTCGGCGACGTCGTGGGAGACCACGATGCTGGTCAGTCCGAGGGCATCGTTGAGGTCGCGGATCAGCTTCACCAACACCCCCATGGAGATCGGGTCCTGGCCGGTGAAGGGCTCGTCGTACATCACCATCGTCGGGTCGAGGGCGATCGCCCGGGCCATCGCCACCCGCCGCGCCATGCCGCCGGAGAGCTCGCTCGGCATCAGCCGCCGCGCCCCGCGCAGCCCCACCGCCTCCAGTTTCATCAGCACCAGGTCGCGAATCATCGACTCCGGCAGCGCGGTGTGTTCGCGCAGCGGGAAGGCGACGTTGTCGAAGACATCCAGGTCGGTGAGCAGCGCACCGCTCTGGAACAGCATCCCCATCCGCCGACGCAGGGCGTAGAGCTCGCTACGGCCGAGGCGGGTCACCTCCTCGCCATCCACCTCGATGGTCCCGGCGTCGGGACGCAACTGGCCGCCGATCAGCTTCAGCAACGTGGTCTTGCCGGTGCCCGAAGGCCCCATCACCGCGGTGACCCCGCGGCGGCGGATGTCGAGGTCGATGCCGTCGAAGATCACGCGCGCGCCCCGCGCGAAGCGCAGCCCACGGATCCTCACCAGCGTTTCGTTGCGATCGACCAAGGGCCACCCGTATCAATATAGTGAATGGAATCCGCGCAGAATTGCGGGCAGTGCCGCCGGGAGTCAACCGGTGACGGGAAAAAAAATTCAGCGCCCTCGGGCACATGATCGAATCTCCAGTGCCGCGAGCCCTCACATCCCCAGCAGATCGCGTAGCGTCACCAGCGTACGCAGGGTCTCGTGGTCCGGTGGGGTTCCCTCCAGAAAGAGGAAACGCTCCCCCTCAGGGGCCTGGGCGATGAAGGGCTCGACCATCCCGCGCAACGCCCGCGGCCCGTGGGGGCCGGCGGGGAGGAGTCCGGCGCGGAGCGGTGCCGGGTGTCGGCCCGGGCGCCATAGCGCCGCCGTTGCCACGAAGCCGCCGAATCGCCCGCCGAGGGCCGCGGCGGCGGCCCGTCGCTGCGCCGCCGGGGCGCCATCGACCTCCAGCACGAAGCGGAAGTCGCCGTGGACCTCCTCCGCCCACCCGGCCAGGTTCTCCTG
The DNA here is from genome assembly GCF_054657215.1 of Endothiovibrio diazotrophicus. Taxonomy (NCBI): domain Bacteria; kingdom Pseudomonadati; phylum Pseudomonadota; class Gammaproteobacteria; order Chromatiales; family Thioalkalispiraceae; genus Endothiovibrio; species Endothiovibrio diazotrophicus. The sequence goes on along the minus strand of NZ_BAAHXB010000042.1, from coordinate 6,311 downwards.
CGTCGTATCGATCCATCCCTGCGCCGGTACCAGCAGTGTGGCGAACTCGTTGGCGTAGTAGGCCAGGCGCCACTCCTCCGGCAGGTCGTCGGGGTAGAAGGTGCCGCGCCAGGCGGGATGCCTCCAGTCCCGCGCGCCGATTCGCAGCGGCCCGTCACCGGCCGGAGCAGACAGCAAATTTTCCTCAGTCGTTAGGGTCATGGGAATAAAGGCCGGGTCAAAAGGGCGGTTTCCCGCTTCCCGCATGGACCACCAGGGGGAGCGTACCCTATCATATGCGGCCTCCGTCTCCGTACGTCCGGATTTTCCATGCTGCTCTCCATCACCGCCGTGCTGATCGGCTTCGCCCTCCTGGTGTGGGGGGCCGACCGCTTCGTCGCCGGCGCGTCGGCCACCGCCCGCAACCTGGGGGTGTCGCCGCTGGTGATCGGGTTGACCATTGTCGGTTTCGGCACCTCCGCCCCGGAGATGCTGGTCTCGGGCGTGGCGGCGATGGACGGCAACCCGGGCCTGGGGATCGGCAACGCGGTCGGTTCCAACATCACCAACATCGGCCTGGTGCTGGGGACCACCGCCCTGATCTATCCGCTGAGCGTCCACTCCCAGGTGCTGAGCCGCGAGTTCCCGGTGCTCTTCGTGATCATGATGGTCTCCCTGCTGCTGCTCGCCGACGGCGATTTCAGCCGTATCGACGGCTTGCTGCTGCTCGCCGGCATGGGGGTGTTGGGCTACTGGATGGTGGCCACCGCGCTACGTTCCCGCGAGGGGGCGGCAGAGAGCGATCCGCTGGCCGACGAATATGAGGCGGAGATTCCCGCCGACATGTCCATGGCGGTGGCGCTGATCTGGCTGGCGGTGGGGCTGCTGGTGTTGCTCGGCAGCTCCAAGCTGCTGGTCTGGGGGGCGGTGGCGATCGCCCACTCCTTCGGCGTCAGCGACCTGGTGATCGGTCTGACCATCGTCGCCATCGGCACCAGCCTGCCGGAGCTGGCCGCCTCGGTGATGGGGGCGATGAGGGGGGAGCACGACGTTGCCATCGGCAATGTCATCGGGTCAAATATGTTCAATCTGCTGGCGGTGCTCGGCCTGCCCGGTGCCCTGGCGCCGGGTGCGGTGGACCCCGATGTGCTCGCCCGCGACTATCCGGTGATGATCGGCCTGACCATCGCGCTGTTCGCCACCGCCTACGGCTTCCGCGGGGCCGGCAGGATCAATCGCATCGAAGGGGCACTGCTGCTCGCCGTGTGGATCGGCTACCAGGGGTATCTTTATCATACGGTATGATTTTTTTGTCGGGTCAAAGGTGAAAGGCTAAAGGCTAAAGGCTAAAGGCTAAAGGGCCTTCGTTTGGCTCCACCCGGGACCTCGCTGCTGTTTCGGTCGTCGAGGTTTTGTTGCGCCAGAGTGGCACGGCCCTCTTTCCTATTGCCTTTTGCCTTTAACCTTTGGCCTGAGCTCGGTGAACTTCGGAGATTGGTCTCCGTGGGTGTCAGGTGAGACTGGAAGCGTTCAATGTACAACACCAAGGTGGGAGCACCCCCAACCCTCGGAGCGCGCCCCGCGGATGAATGACGAGGCGAAGATCCTCCAGCTGGCACTGGCGGTGATCGACAACGAGGCCCGCTCGGTGGCCCGGCTGGCCGAGCGGATCGATGAGCGGTTCGTCGCGGCGTGCCGCTACATGCTCGCCTGCGAGGGGCGGATCGTGGTCACCGGCATGGGCAAGTCGGGGCACATCGGCAACAAGATCGCCGCCACCCTCGCCTCCACCGGCACCCCCGCCTTCTTCGTCCACCCCGGCGAGGCGAGCCACGGCGACCTGGGGATGATCACCCCCAAGGACGTGGTGCTGGCGCTCTCCAACTCCGGCGAGACCGACGAGCTGCTGACCATCGTGCCGCTGATCAAGCGCCAGGGGGTGCCGATGATCGCGATGACCGGCAACCCGCGCTCCAACCTGGCGCGCAACGCCACCGTCCACCTCGACGTCAGCGTCGAACAGGAGGCCTGCCCGCTGGGGCTCGCCCCCACCTCCAGCACCACCGCGGCGCTGGCCATGGGGGACGCGCTGGCGGTGTCGCTGCTGGAGGCGCGCGGCTTCACCGCCGAGGATTTTGCCCGCTCCCATCCCGCCGGCTCCCTCGGCCGGCGGTTGCTGCTGCACATCGAGGACATCATGCACACCGGCGAGCGGGTGCCGCGGGTGAGCGAGGATGCGCTGCTCAGCGAGGCGCTGGTGGAGATGAGCGACAAGGGACTGGGGATGACCGCGGTGGTCGATGCCGGCGACCGGGTGGTGGGGCTCTTCACCGACGGCGACCTGCGCCGCGCCCTGGACAAGGAGGCCGACGTCCACGTCACCGGCATCCGCGAGGTGATGACGCCCAACCCCACCAGCATTCATCCCCACCTGCTCGCCGCCGAGGGGCTGCAGATGATGGAGGCGCGCAAGATCAACGGGCTGCTGGTGGTGGACGAGGCGGGGGTGCTGGTGGGGGCGCTGAACATGCACGACCTGCTGCGGGCGGGAGTGGTCTGAATACTCAATGCTGAATGCTGAATGAGGGAGTCGCTGCGCGACAGGCTGGTTGGACTTTCCGACTGCTGCCAGCTTCCTCCAATAAACGTTCAACATTCGTCGAAAAACGATAACGAAGGCAGCGGGGGTGGGGATGCAGGATATTCTGGAGCGGGCAGCGAAGGTCAAACTGGTCATTTTCGACGTGGACGGCGTGCTCACCGACGGCAGCCTTTTCTACGGCGACGACGGCCAGGAGTACAAGGCGTTCAACTCCCGCGACGGCCACGGCATGAAGATGCTCCAGGCCGGCGGGGTGAAGGTGGGGATCATCACCGGCCGCACCTCCAAGGTGGTCAGCCACCGGATGGAGAACCTGGGGGTGGCCCACGTCCATCAGGGGCAGCTCGACAAGGTGCCGGCCTTCGAACAGATGATCACCGAGCTGGGGGTGGCCGCCGAGGAGGTGGCCTACGTCGGTGACGACGTGGTGGACCTGCCGGTGATGCGCCGGGTGGGGCTCGCCATCGCGGTGGCCGACGCCCATCCGCTGGTCAAGGAGCACGCCCACTGGAGCGCCCCCCACGGCGGCGGCCGCGGGGCCGCCCGCGACGTCTGCGAATTGATCCTGAAGGCGCACGGCGCGCTCGACCGGATGCTGGAGCGCTATCTCCGATGAGCCTCGACCTGCGCACCTGGCTGCCGCTCCTCGCCCTGCTGGCGCTGGCCGCGTTGACCACCTGGTGGCAGCGCAGCCTGGAGGTGGAGCATTCCCGGCGCGGTGCCGGCGACGGTCCCGACTCGGTGATGGAGGGTTACCGCGCCACCCTGATGGACCTCCACGGCAACCCCCGCCACCGGCTGTGGGGCGAGGTGCTGACCCACCAGCCCGGCGACGACAGCACCTCCCTGCAACAGCCGCGGCTGCTGGTCTTCCGTGACCACGGCGAGCCGTGGCTGATCGCCTCGGAGCAGGGGTGGGTCTCCTCGGACAACGAGCTGGTGCTGCTCACCGGCGAGGTGCGCATCCGTCGCGAGTCGTCCCCCGACGAGGGGCCGGTGGCGGTGGACACCCGCGATCTGCGGGTGCTGCCGAAGGAGGATTTCGCCGAGACCGACCAGCCGACGGTGATCGTCACCGATGATCTGAACATGGCCGGTGTCGGCATGCGGGCCTATCTGAAGGATGGGCGGTTACAGTTGTTGAATCAGGTGCGGAGCCGTTATGAACCGAAGAAATCCTAAGGGCGCGGTGGCGTCCGCCGCCTATCTGCTGCTCGCCCTCTCCTCCAGCGCGCCGCAGCTCGCCCTCGCCCTGCCCGGCGACCAGGAGCAGCCGGTGGACCTGGAGGCCGACTCCGCCGACCTCGACGACAAGCGCGGGATCAGCATCTACCGCGGCGACGTGCGCTATGCCCAGGGCTCGATCCGCATGTCCTCCAAGGTGATGACCATCTACAACCCCGACGGCGAGCTCTCCAAGGTGGTGCTGGAGGACGGCCCGGCCCGCTACAGTTGGCTGCCGAAGAAGGGCGACGAGCGGGTCAAGGCCCGCGGCAAGACCATCGAGTACTACGCCGACAAGGATCAGGTGGTGGTGGTCGGCGACGCCGAGGTGGTCCAGGCCGGCGACACCTTCCGCGCCGAGCGGATTGTCTACGACATGAAGAACGACCGGGTGAAGGCCGGCACCGCGGCGAAGCCCGCCAAGGGCGCGGCGAAGGGTGCCGCCGACAAGCCCCGCTCCCGCGTGCGCATGACCTTCCAGCCGAAGGCGAAGAAATGAGCACGCTCTCGGCCCTCCACCTCTCCAAGCGCTACCGCGCGCGCGCGGTGGTCGACGACGTTTCCTTCCAAGTGGAGAGCGGCGAGGTGGTGGGGCTGCTCGGCCCCAACGGCGCCGGCAAGACCACCAGCTTCTACATGATCGTCGGCCTCGCCGCCTGCGACGACGGGCGGATCCTCATCGACCGCGAGGAGGTGACTCTGGAGCCGATGCACGAGCGGGCCCGCCGCGGCGTCGGCTACCTGCCCCAGGAGGCCTCGGTGTTCCGCAAGCTCACCGTGGAGGAGAACCTGCTGGCGGTGCTGGAGGTGCAGCCAGCGCTCGACGAGACCGCCCGTCAGAAGCGCCTGGAGGAACTGCTCCACGAGTTCCACGTCGGCCACCTGCGCGACGCCCTCGGCATCAGCCTCTCCGGTGGCGAGCGACGCCGGGTGGAAATCGCCCGTTCGGTGGCCGCCCGTCCCCGCTTCATCCTGCTCGACGAACCCTTCGCCGGGGTCGACCCCATCTCGGTGGTCGACATCCAGCAGATCATCGCGCATCTCAAGGAGCGCGGCATCGGCGTGTTGATCACCGACCACAACGTCCGCGAGACCCTCAACATCTGCGACCGCGCCTACATCCTCAACAACGGCCGGGTGATCGCCGACGGCCAGCCGGAGACGATCCTCGCCGATCGGCAGGTACGCGAGGTCTATCTGGGCGAACACTTCCGTATGTAAATAGGAGGCTATCCGGCCCGCGCGGTTGGGTGTTGTGCCCGCCGACGGGGCGGCGCGCGCGCGGGCCGGATAGCCTCCTATCATTGGCTCCGACACCCCCTCGTTCCCACGCTCCGCGTGGGAACGTCTTCCCTGACGCTCCGCGTCATGCTGAACGCAGGCACCACCCGTTCGGCGCCGTGCCGCTACCTGGAGGTAGAGCGTCCCGGGAGCGATTGCGGCGCTGAACGTCGCAATCAGAAGTAAGGTGTTGCGTGGGATTCCAGTTCTGCTGTGAGTTTCGAATTGCGCAATATGCGGGCTGAAGTTTCAGGAAGAATGTCATGACAAATATTATCGATTGGATGTCCGAAAATTTCGGTTTGCTTGTCATAATGCTGGAAGCGATGGTGATCGCATCATCTGTTGTGATGATGGTTGTATTGTATGTTCGCCGGCACAATAAGAGGAAGCAAAAGAGAAAGCGCTATGGTATGAAGAAAGGGGCCGTTTCCGTGGGAAGACGTTCGGCCGGAGAAGATGATCACGAACAAGGGGAAGGGCAAGAGGTTGAGGTGTTGATGTCTGAGGCGTTGACCCCGCCAGGGAAAGAAGGTGGCGAGGGGCGTGGGGTCGCTGAGTCCGGCTCAGGAGTGGAGGGGGAATATGAGAGGAATCGCTCTCTGTTTGAGGATCTGGCGAGCGTACCGGCGGGTTCAGGGGAGGTGAGGGAGCGCCCAAGCCAATATTCGAAGAATGAAAAGGTGGATTTTTCGGTGTTTTCTCCGGAAGCCATTGAGCCCATGTCTACATTTCTGCTGGATCTATGGGTATATCTGTCTCATCAGTACGCCTACGTCGTGGAGGCGGCGAAGACAACCGGCAAGACAAGGGCCGTGGGTAGAAAAGCAGGGGTGGCGGTGGAGCGAGGCTCGGTGCTGACAATACAGGCCGAAATTGCCGGATTGAATGTGTTGGAACCTGCAGAGTCGATTGTTTGGGATGGTGAGCCCACCAATGCGTCTTTTGTCGTCAATGTGCCCGAAGGTGTGTCGAGCGGCCATCATCATGGAAAAATAATAGTAAGGTATGAAGGGGTTGCGGTTGCGAAAATTGTTTTTTTGATCGAAGTGGCTTCCTGTAAGAGTCAAGAGCGCTCGGAGCGGTCCAGTAATGTTGTATATCCAAAGAACGCCTTTGCCTCTTATGCCAGTCAGGATAGGGGTGAGGTCTTGTCGAGAATACAGGGGATGAAGAAAATCGTGCCCGATCTCGATGTCTTCGTGGACGTGCTCTCCTTAAGGTC
>NZ_BAAHXB010000041.1:0-45790 GCF_054657215.1 Endothiovibrio diazotrophicus | reverse complement strand
GCAACGGACCATCTACCAAGCGCTCGGCATCGATTCGGAGCCGGGTGGAGTGACGAAGATGACGGTTTAATCCACCCTATCGAAGAATGGCGAGTTTGTAGTGCCACTCGCCGAGAAGAAAAATCGCAACTTGTTGATTTTCGGATTAATAAAAATTTAGCTGTTAAATATGGGCTAACCGATTCCAGTTGTTTATTTGGACGGCTCGCGCCAGCTGCGGTCGTGGATCCGGCTTCGGCACGGTCGTTGTTTAGGGGGCTTAACTTGCGGTGGCCACGACCTAGGCTTTAGACTTTCGTTGTACGTTATTTTGTACAAGCGAATTGGAGAGGTGCCCATTCCATGGACGCGATCAACTACAGCGATCTGCGCGGCAACCTGAAATCGGTGCTCGATGAGGTGTGCGACCGTCACGAGCCGGTGATCATCACCCGGCGCAACGGCGACAAGGCGGTGCTCATCTCCTATGAGGACTACAGCGCCATGGAGGAGACCGCCTATCTGTTGCGCAGCCCCGCCATGGCCGCCCGCCTGCGGGAGGGGCTGGATAGCTTCCGTCGGGGAGGCGGTGAGGAGCGCGCCCTCGCCGAGGACGATTGAAGGTGGTCTTCCACCCTCCGGGGTGGGAGGACTACTGCTATTGGCAGCGGGAGAATCGGAAGTTGCTCAGGCGGATCAATGCCTTGATTCGCGATATCGGGCGCGATCCGTACGGTGGAATGGGCAAGCCGGAGCCGCTGCGTTTCGATCTTCAGGGGTGTTGGAGTCGCCGTATCGATAGCGAGCATCGGCTGGTCTATCGGGTGACCGAGGATGCGATCCACGTCCTTGCCTGTCGGTACCACTACTGAGCCGATATCGGGCGGTTGTGGTGGCAGGTGCTTCGGTGCAGGTAATGACGTTGGTGCAGGATTTGACGCCGCGGCGGGCGCGGCCCGCCCTATATGAGGTGATGGTAATGGCGGTGGCACGGGATGAGGCGCTATCGCCTGTGCGGACCCGGCGCGGTGGGTGGATTGGAAAGCGAGGGTAAAGCAATGACCCCGTTTGAAAAATGCCCCGTTTGCGGTGGGGAGCTCGTCAGCCGGAAGGTGGAAAAGCTTCTGCGTGGTGGGGGGAATATCGTCTCGTTGCAGGTCGATGCGGAGGTGTGCCGGCACTGTGGGGAACGGCTCTATGCCGAAGAGGTCGTGAAGTCGTTCGAGGAGATTCGCACGAAGCTCCAGAAGCGGGAGTTCGCGCATTTCCGCGCCGTCGGCCAGGCCTTTACGGTCGATGAGGATTGGCCCAATAAGGCGATTCAACCGACCGCTTGACCCTCATCCATCGCGCGCTGATCTCTTGGCTGACTTTCGGTCAGCCGAGTCATTTCACTGGGCCTGCCGAAGAGTGGCCGTTGCCCCGACCTTGAGCTGTTCGAGCGGGATGACGGACTCGGCGGCCTCCTCCCATTTGAATGCGGCGCTCTCTGCCGGCATCTCCTCTTCGGGAATATCTTCGGTAGCGTTCACCGCCGGATCATCCGGCAGCGGGCGTCCATAGGCCAGCTTGGCCCGCGCGGCGAGCGGCACCATGTGCCGCCACAACCGCACCCAGCGCACCTGGGCCACCGTCACCTCCCGGGCGCGGCGCGCGAGGAACGGCAGCAGCGGCTCGCGCGGCAGGTCGGGGCGGCGTTCGTTGCGGTCCTTCATGCGGATGATGCCGAACTCGAAGGCGTGGGCGTCGTCGATCGGGTGGGCGCCGCGGCCTACCACCATGAACGGGAAGAGGTAGTCGACATCCCCGCCGAGGGCGGCGTGGCGGGTGAGGATGCGCTCGCAGTGTTCGTCGTCGTAGAAGTTGCGCCAGGCCCAGTCGTACATGCCGTCGAGGACTTCGGTGCTCATCGTCGGGTGGGGGGCGATGGAGCGGTAGGAGGTGTAGTGGGAGAGGTCGGGGTCCATCTCCACCCCCTGCTTCCATAGGGTGACGTGGTCCTCGGAGCCGGGCAGCGGGGTGAGCACATAGAAGTAGGCGAGGTCCACCGCCAGCTCCCGCTTGATGATCTCCATGTCGCGGCGGATGCTCTCCGGGGTGTCGGCGGGGAAGCCGATGATGTAGCCGACCATGATCACCACGCCGTGGCGCTTCCAGTTGAGGAACAGCCGTTGGTAGCGGCGCACGTCGTTGTGCTTCTTTCCCACCGCGGCGAGCGCCTCGCTGTTGATGCTCTCCATGCCGATGAACACCTGGTGGCAGCCGGCGCGCACCGCCAGCGGGATGAAGTCGGGGTCGCGGTCGCACTGGGTGTCCACCTGGAACATGATGTGGAACTTCAGCCCCTCCTCTTCGCGTAGCTTGATCAGCCCCTCGAAGATCTCCCGCCAGCGCTTGTTGCGCACCAGGTTGTCGTCGGTGAAGAAGAAGTTGTCGCGACCGCGGGCGACGCCCTCGCGCACCTGGCGGATGATGGCCTCCGGTTCGCGGGTGCGCGCCTTGCGGCCGTGGACGTTGATCACGGTGCAGAAGGTGCATTTGAAGGGGCAGCCGCGCCCCGCCTCGATCGGGTCGACCGGGTTGAGCGAGAGCGGCATCTTGCGCTCGACGTCGGCGGGGAGCTTCTTCGGCGTCACCGCGGTGGCGAGATCGACGAGGTCGTCGCTGAAGTCGTAGATCGGTTGCATCTCGCCGCGCTGGGCGTCGCGGATCACCGTCTCCAGGCGCCCCTCCGCCTCGCCGACGAACAGCGAGATGCCGTCGTCGATCGCCGCCTGCAGCTCGGGCGGCATCTCCGGCAGCATCGAGTAGGCGCCGGAGACGTGGAAGCCGCCGATCACCACCGGGATGCCGGCGGCGAGGAAGCGCCGCGCCAGGTCGACGCTGCGCGGGAACTGGGCGCTGTGGGCGCCGACGATGCCCACCAGGGCGCCGGCGGAGGCGGCCTTGAGGCGGCCGATCATCTTCTTCATCGGCGGCAGGCCGGTGTGGTCGTCGTGGGCCTCGAGGGTGATCTCGACGTCGGGGCCGAGGACGTGGCGCGCGGCGCAGTCCTCGCCCAGGGCGTTGAGCACCGACAGCGCGTTGGAGGGGAGGATCGAACGGCGCCACTGTACGACGTAGCCGTCGTCGTCGTAGCGCGACGGCTTGATCAGGATCAGGTGGAAAGTGTTGCTCATGCGGGTTCTCCAGCGGCGTCGGCTATCGGTGGGGGGGCCGTTTCCGCGGGTGGATCGTTCGAGAATTTGGGGAACAGTATCTCACGTCGCGGTATGCAGAATAGTGGTAGGACGTCACTTGAAAGGTGAAGAATCGGAGCGCGGGAAGGGGTATTTTTTGCGGGGTTTTTGACGCCGTACGACAGGCTCGTTGGCGCTGTGGTCGCGGGGTTGAGGTCGCGAATGACGTTCAGGAAGGCGCCTCGCCGTTAGGTCGGGGGCGTCGCGAGGCTTTGATTGTGGTGCTTCCGTTTGCGTCGGCGAAGTATCGCCGACCTACGCGGGTACGGTGCGGCTCGCCGCCCAGCTGCGCAGGTAGGCGATCTTTTCGGCCATCACCACGGAGAGCGGGCTGGTCTGCTCGATCTCGGCGACGATGTGGCCGGTGTTGAGCGGCTCCTTCGCGGCGTGGGCGGCGTAGAGCGCCGAGACCACCGCCTGTTCGATCTCCGCGCCGGCGAAGCCCTCGCTGGCCGCCGCCAGCGGTTCGAGGTCGAAGGTGGCGGGGTCCTGTTGCCGCCTGGCGAGGTGGATGCGGAAGATCTCCGCGCGCACCTCGGGGTCGGGCAGGTCGACGAAGAAGATCTCGTCGAACCGCCCCTTGCGCAGCAGCTCCGGCGGCAGCACCTCGATGTCGTTGGCGGTGGCCACCAGGAAGACCCGCGAGCCGCGCTCGGCCATCCAGGTGAGGAGCGTGCCGAGGATGCGCTTCGCAGGGCCGTCGTCGCCGCCGGAGAGCCCCTTTTCGATCTCGTCGATCCACAGCACGCAGGGCGCCATCGACTCGGCGGTCTTCAGCGAGTCGCGCAGGTTGCGCTCGGTCTCGCCGTAGTACTTGTTGTAGAGGGTGCCGAAGTCGAGGCGCAGCAGCGGGATGCCCCAGCTGCCGGCCACCGACTTGGCGGCGAGGCTCTTGCCGCCGCCCTGCACGCCGAGCAGCAGCAGCCCCTTGGGCGGGTCGAGGCCGGCCGGCGGCTGGTCGGCGAGGAACACCTCGCGGCGGCGCTCCAGCCAGCGCTTCATCCGGTGCAGGCCGGCGACCTGGTTGAACTTTTCGGTGTCCAGCTCCAGCGACAGCACCCCTTCGCTGCCGAGCAGGCCGTACTTGGTCTTGGCCAGTTCGCCGAGGTCCTCCTCGGTGAGCATGCCGTCGTCGTAGATGGCGTTGCGGATCAGCTGGCGGGCGTCACCGGTGGTGAGGCCGAGGAGGTTGTCGAGCAGCGCGTCGACGATCTCGCGGTGGGCCTGGATGCTGCGCCGGTTCTTCCGCCCCCACTCCAGGCTCTCCTCGTGCAGCAGCGCTTCGAGCTTGCCGCGGTCCGGCAGCGACAGCTCGAAGCGGGCGGCCAGCGAGCGCAGCTCGTCCGGGATCTCCATGGCGTGGCTGACCAGGACCAGGGTCTGGCCGCCGTCGCCGAGGGCGATCTCCTTGAGCTGGCGCAGCACCAGCGGGTCGTCGAGCCAGTGGTGGAAGTCCATCAGCAGCCACAGCGTGGGGGTGGTGCGGCCGGGGATCTCGGCGAGGATCTTGGCCGGTTCGCGCACGCCGGGGCGGCTCGCCGGCTCGCCGTTCAGCGCCTTCAGGCCGCTCGCCACCGACCAGCGCAGCAGCGGTCGGCCGAGCCGGGTGGCGAGGCGGCGGAAGAGGGTTTCGACCTCCCGTTCATCGCCGCTCTCGACGAAGAGCAGCGAGGTGCCGGAGCCGACCATCAATTCGAGGTCTCGTAGATCGCTCATAACCTTGTCATTTGTATGGGATAACCGGTCTCTCTACAATGCCCGGAGGGCGCGTGCCCCATATCGCGCCACCCGACGACCGCGGAGTTCGCCGCGACCGGTGGGGTGGACCGGGTCATAGGGTACCTGATACAACCTTGATCTGGATTCTCCACGAATCGTGGCCATCAACCAACCGACGACGTGATTCCCATGGAAATGAAGACAAGAACGCTACTGGCGCTGCTGTTCACGCTGGTCGTCAGTCTGCCGTTGGCAGCGGCGCCCGGTACGGTGCGGTTCGAGGCGATGAAGCGCGAGCTGGCCGGTACTCCGGTCGGCGAGGTCCGGCCCGGCGCCACCGTCAGGGTGCCGATGATCACCTGGGGGGGCGACATCGCCACCATCCTCGCCAACGGCAACGCGGCGAAGACCCGCAAGGGGAGCCTCTTCGCCAACGCCGGGCTCGATATCGAACTGTTCCGCGAGGATGTCTTCAAGAAGCAGGTGGCGGCCTATCTGCGCGGCGAGACTCCCTACTTGCGCGGCACCCTGGGGATGATCAACATGGCCAGCGAGCTGCTTGCGGCCGATCCGCGCACCAAGCCGGTGATCGTCTACCAGCTGACCTGGTCGGCGGGGGGCGACGCGCTGGCAGTGGGCGGCGACGTGCGCAAGGCGGCCGACCTGAAGGGCAAGCGCATCGGCCTGCAGGCCCACGGCCCCCATGTCTACTACATGAGCCGCCTGCTCGCCGACGCCGGGCTGAGCCTCAAGGACGTCGAGGTGAAGTGGTACCCCGACCTCACCGGCACCGACGACACGCCGATGGCGGCGATGCAGGCGGGCGAGGTCGACGCCGCCTTCGCGATCACCCCGGACGCCCTGCTGCTCACCTCCGGTGGCACCGTCGGCACCGGGGCCGAGGGCTCGGTGCGCGGCGCCCACATCCTGCTCTCCACGCGTACCGCCAACCGGGTGATCGCCGACGTCTACGCGGTGCGCAGCGACTACTTCAACCAGCACCGCGACCGGGTGGAGGCCTTCGTCGGCGGGTTGATGCAGGGGGCGGAGCAACTGCGCCAGGTCATGGCCGGCAGTCAGGGCAAAACCCGCAAGAAGACCCTCACCGCCGCCGCCGAGCTGCTCCTCGACAGCCCGTTGGCGACCGCCGACGCCGAGGGGCTGTATGGCGACTGCCAGTTCGTCGACTGGCAGGGCAACGTGGACTTCTTCGCCAACCCCAATTTCCCCCGCTCGCTCGGGAAGATCACCGGCGAGATCCAGCAGAGCTTCCTCGGCCTCGGCCTCCTCGGTGGGCCGGTCGCGTTGACCTCCGCCGGTTGGGACTACGATCGCCTGAAGCGCCAGCTGCGGCTCGCCGGGCGGAGCGAGGCGCCGCGTTTCGACACGGCGCAGGTGAACTCGGTGATCGCCCGCAAGCAGCAGCAGGGCCGCCTGCACGAGGGCGAGCTGTTCTCCTTCGAGATCTATTTCGAGCCGAACCAGAACACCTTCTCCGCCGACCTCTACCGCGGCGCCTTCGACAAGGTGATCCAGTTCTCCTCCACCTACGGCGGTGCGCTGATCACCGTGGAGGGCAACAGCGACCCCCTCGGCTACCTGCGCAAGAAGAAGGCGGGCGAGTCCTCCATGGTGCTCGGCCGGATCAAGCAGGCGGCGAAGAATCTCAGCCTCTCGCGGGCGATGGCGGTGCGCGACAGCATCACCGCCTACGCCGCGCAGAAGGGCCTCACCCTCGACCCGAGCCAGTTCGCGGTGGTCGGCCATGGCATCACCAAGCCGAAGAACGGCCTCTGCGGCGAGGACCCGTGCCCGCCGAAGACCGAGCAGGAGTGGCGTGACAACATGCGCGTCGAGTTCCGCATCCTGCAGGTCGAGGCGGAGTCCTCGGTCTTCAATCCCCTGTGATCCGAACCACTGATCCGAACCACTGATCCGGCAACTGATCCGACAACCGCAGCAGGTCGATACCATGTCAGGAAAGAAGAAGGGAAACTGGATCCTCGTCGTGCTGGTGCTGGGGGCCGCCCTGTTCCACTTCCTCGGTGAGCAAAACGGCGGGCAGCCGACCGTCCCGCCGGTGCCGCGGGACGGCGCGCAGCTGTTGCGCCCCGAGTTGATGACCTATGGGCGCAACGGCGCGCGCGACGACTGGCCGAACATGAGCGATGCCGCGGCGATGAACCTGCGCGGTCAACTGGCGAAGAACTACTACGTCATCCTCGACGACTCCGGCAGCATGAAGGAGGACCGGTGCGCCGACGGCTACCCGTCGAAGCTGAGCGCCGCCATCGACGCGCTGGCCACCTTCTCCGTAGGGCTGCCGCCCGCGGCCAACCTCGGCGTGATGTCCTTCGACGGCGGGCGCTTCACCGAGCGCCTGCCCCTCGGCCGACACACCACCGAGGAGATCCGCGGCCTCGCCTCGCGCATGCGGGCCGACGGCGCGACGCCGCTGGCGACGGCCATCACCCGCGGCTATGAGGCATTGCGCCGGCAGGCGGTGGCGCAGCTCGGTTACGGCGAGTACCACTTGGTGGTGATCACCGACGGCGCGGCCACCAAGGGGGAGTATCCCGACGCGGTGATCACCCGGGTGCTCACCGAGTCGCCGGTCAACGTGCACACCATCGGCTTCTGCATCGGCAAGGACCATGTGCTCAATCAGCCCCGCTACCTCGCCTATCAGGCGGCGGACGACGTGCGCGGGCTGCGCCAGGGGTTGCGGGACGTGCTGGCCGAGGCGCCGGCCTTCACCGTCTCCAGTTTCTGAAGGATGCGCCGGGTGACGGCGGGACGCGCGTGAACAAGCACCTCAAGATCTTTCTCGGCCTGCTGATCGTCGGCGGCGTGGTCATCGGCGGGCTGCGCCTGCTGCTGCCCTACTGGAACGAGTCGCAGCAACGCGCCACCTCCGACGCCTCTGCCACCCGCGGCGTGTTGCGCATCGGCGTCGACAACTGGATCGGCTACTTCCCCCTCTGCTCGCCCGAGATGCGGCGTAATCTGCGCAGCCATGGCTATACCCTGCAGTGCGTCGACGACGCGGCGAACTACGCGGAGCGTTTCGACAAGCTGGCCGAGGGCGAGCTGGACTTCGCCGTCGCCACGGTGGACTCCTGGCTGTTGAACGGCAGCAAGCGCGCCTATCCCGGGGTGATCGTCGCCGTCATCGACGAGTCCAAGGGGGGGGACGCGATCGTCGCCCGGCGCGAGCGCGTCGCCGATCTCAACGCACTGGCCAAGCGCGAGGGGGTGAAGATCGCCTTCACCCCGGCCTCGCCCAGCGAACACCTGCTGAAGGCGATCAACGCCCACTTCGACCTCGGCCTCTACGGCAAGGGGAATGACGCTTGGCGATCCCCCAGCGACGGCTCCTCCGCGGCGCTGAAGAAGCTGTTGGCGGGCAAGGTGGACGCCGCCGTGTTGTGGGAGCCCGACGTCTCCCGGGCGTTGGCCGGTGACGGGATGGTCAAGCTGGTCGGCACCGAGGACACCGACAAGCTCATCGTCGACATCCTGATCGCCAGCCGCCGTCAGGTCTCCCGCGATCCCGATGCGGTCGGCGCGCTGCTCGACGCGTGGTACGCGACCCTCGACGGCTACACCGCCAGCCGCGCCTCGCTGATCCGGGACATCCGCGAGGAGACCGACCTCGACGAGGCGCAGATCCTGCCCATGCTGGGGGGCGTGGCGTGGGCCGGCCTGGCGGAGAACGGCTCCCTCTGGTTCGACGTCCTACAACAGCAGGCGATCGGCAGCGACGGCCTGATCGAGGCGATCCAGGCGGCGGCGCGGGTGCTGGTGGACAACGGCGATTTCGACAGCTCGCCGGTGCCGGGCGACGACCCCTACCGCCTGACCGGCAAGCAGTTCATCGAGCAGCTCTATCAGCGGGCCTACCCCAACGGCACCGCCGTCACCCGCGAGAACTCGCTGACCGGCGATTTTCCCCCGCTCTCCGACGAGGCGTGGGGGCGGATGCGCCGGGTCGGCACGCTGAAGGTGGAGCCGATCAGCTTCCGCCGCGGCACCGGCCTGCTCGATCTCGAGGGCAAGCGGACCGTCGACCGCATCGTCGAGCGGCTGCGCCGCTACCCGAGCTTCCGCATCCTGGTGGAGGGGCACACCGGCGTGGCTGGCGATGCGCAGCAGAACCTCAAGCTCTCCCTCGCCCGCGCGGAGGCGGTCACCGGCTACCTGATGGCGACCTACCACATCGATCCCGACCGGCTGCGCGCGCTGGGCTACGGTTCGTCGAAGCCGCTGCCGAAGCTGCCGGGAGAGTCGAGCCGCGCCTACTCCTACCGCCTGCCGCGGGTGGAGATCTCGCTGATGAGCGGAGGCCGGTAATGGTGGGGGCGTACGAGGAGAAGGCGGAGAAGCGTCGCTCCTTACCGGACTTCTCCCGCCGTGCCATCGGCCGTCACGTCGCCACCGCCACTGCCCAGAAGCCCTACGTGCTCTACCCCCTCGCCCTGGGGCTGCTCGGCGGGCTGTCGGCGCTGCTGCTGGGCACCTCGCTGCTGCCCGCGCTGGTGGGTGGTGGCATCGGCATCGGCGCCTGGCTGCTCGACAACACGCTACGCCGCGATCACCACGCCGCCCGCCATATCCGCGAACTGCATGCGTTGCTGGCGAGCCGGGCGCAGGCGTCGCTCGCCTCCCTGCGCGAGGAGCTGGAGGAGGTGGGCGAGCGCGACG
Organism: Endothiovibrio diazotrophicus; assembly: GCF_054657215.1. NCBI lineage: Bacteria > Pseudomonadati > Pseudomonadota > Gammaproteobacteria > Chromatiales > Thioalkalispiraceae > Endothiovibrio > Endothiovibrio diazotrophicus. The sequence goes on along the minus strand of NZ_BAAHXB010000041.1, from coordinate 36,149 downwards.
GCCTCGATCAGTTGCAGCGCCTGACCCACAAGTACGAGACCTTCGAGGCGCTGCTGCGGCGCAAGCTCAATCCCGCCGAGCTGACCTTCGGCCGCTACCTGGGCATGGCCGAACAGCTCTATCTGGGGGCGCTCGACAACCTCAACACCGTCACCAACATCCGCCGCGGACTGAACGCGATCGACGCCTCGCGCATCGAGGCGCGCGCGGAACGGCTCGCCGCCGACGGTCGCATCGACGAGAGCGAGCGGCAGGAGATGGAGGCGCTCTCCCGGCGCCGGGCGCTGCTCGAGCGGCAGCGCGCCCAGGTCGTCACGTTGCTCTCCCAGAATGAGAGCGCGATGACCAAGCTGGACGAGGTGGCCGCCTCGATTGCCACCCTCAACCTGGGTGATCGTCGCGCCTCGATGGATATGGAACAGGCGATGCTGGAGCTGGAGGAGCTGGCGCGGCGCAGTGCAGACTACGAGGTGAAGACGTGATCCCGGCGAGCGTAGGTCGGCGCTACCGCGCCGACACGAACGAGGGCAGCGGGTCTGTGGCCGAGATGATCTTCCCGAACGGCACATCACGTTCGGGAGGTGTAGCGGGAAAGTTGAAACGGCGGTGCCTCCGTTCGCGTCGGCGCAGTAGCGCCGACCTACGGCCGGGGTGCCGGACTGTCGCGCCGGCGTTTCGTCGGGCGGTACCATTTTTGCGTTTGCGCGTCAGCGCCGCGGAGGAGAGAGCATGAGCGATCAGGAAAACAAGCTGGTTTTCGCGGACAAGGAGAAGCTGCGGACGGAACTGGACCTCGCCGATCCGTTCGCCGCCCATGGCGCGGGGGAGATCGCCGACGCCAAGCTCGCCGCCCAGGCGGAGGACGTGGTGGCGCGGATCGTCGCCACCGACCTCAACGACGGCGCCGGCCAGGAGCGGGCGAAGGCGGCGGTGGAGACCCTCGGCATGAACCTGCAGAAGGAGGCGGCGCGGCGTAGCGCGATGCTCAAGCAGCCGCTGTCGAAGATGATGAAGGACAGCGACGAGGGGGGCGAGGTGGCCCGCTCGCTGATCGACCTGAAGATGCAGGTGGAGGATCTCGACCCGGCCCGGGTCAACCTGGAGGCGGGCTGGGCGACCCGCCTGCTCGGTTACATCCCCGGCGTGGGCACCCCGGTCAAGCGCTACTTCTCCCGCTTCGAGAGCGCCTCCACCAGCATCGATGCGATCATCAACTCCCTGGAGGGGGGGCGCGAGCAGCTCAAGCGCGACAACATCACCCTGAGCGCCGATCAGCAGGCGATGCGCCAGCTGACCCACAAGTTGGAGCGCACCGTCCAGTTGGCCCAGTTGATCGACGCCCAGCTCCAGGCGCGGCTCGACAACGAGATCCTGCAGGACGACCCGCGCCACCGGTTCATCGCCGAAGAGGTGCTGTTCCCGCTGCGTCAGCGTACCCAGGACCTGCAGCAGCAGTTGCTGGTCAACCAGCAGGGCTATCTCACCACCGAGATGATCGTGCGCAACAACAAGGAGCTGATCCGCGGCGTCAACCGCGCGCTGAACACCACGGTCAGCGCGCTGCAGGTGGGGGCGACGCTGGCCATGGCGCTGGCCAACCAGCGGATCGTGTTGGAGAAGGTGGAGGCGATCAACACCACCACCGAGAACCTCATCGCCTCCACCGCCGAGCGGCTCAAGACCCAGGGCACGCAGATCCAGAAACAGGCCTCCAGTTCGCAGATCAAGGTGGAGGTGCTGAAGCAGGCCTTCGCCGACATCACCCAGGCGGTGGAGGATATCAGCGCCTATCGCCAGAAGGCGCTGCCGGAGATGGCGGCCAACATCCTCGAAATGGACAAGCTGTCGAAGGTGGCCGAGGATCAGATCCGCAAGATCGAGAACGCCGAGGAGACCATGGGCGATTTCCCCTTGGAGATCGTCGACTGATGGGCAGACTGTTCGGCATTCACGCCCGCCCGGCGGGCTGGCTGAAGTGGCTGCTCGCCGCGCTTCCCTTCGTCCTCGTGTTGGGGGTCTACCTCGGCGCCTCGGAGATCCGCCACCGGGACAATCCCCGCGACAAGCTGCTGCCCGGCATCGGCCAGATGGCCCAGGCGGTGCAGCGCATGGCCTTCGAACCGGACCGGCGCAGCGGCAAATACCTGATGGCCAGCGACACCCTCGCCAGCCTCACGCGGCTGTCGATCGGCCTCTCGCTGGCGGCGCTGGCGGGGTTGCTGCTCGGCCTCAACATGGGGGTCTTCCCCGGCATGGATCGCGGCTTCAACCCCTTCGTCACCTTCTTCTCGATGGTCCCGCCGCTGGCCATTCTGCCGATTCTCTTCATCAGCTTCGGCATCGACGAGCTGGCCAAGATCATGCTCATCTTCATCGGTATCTTTCCGCTGATCAGTCGCGACATCCGCCTCGCGGTGCGCGCCATCCCGAAGGAGCAGATCACCAAGGCGCTGACCCTCGGCGCCTCCCAGCTGGAGGTCACCTACCGCATCGTGCTGCCGCAGGTGATGCCGCGCCTGCTCACCGCGGTGCGCCTCTCGCTGGGCGCCGCCTGGCTGTTTCTCATCGCCGCCGAGGCGATCGCCGCCAACGAGGGGCTCGGCTACCGCATCTTCCTGGTGCGCCGCTACCTGGCGATGGATGTGATCCTGCCCTACGTGCTGTGGATCACCTTCCTCGGTTTCACCTTCGACTGGCTGCTGCGCCAAGCGGAGCGGCGCTTCTTCCCCTGGCACCGCGGCGGGGCGGCGTCATGAGCCGGGGGGAGAGCTACCTGCTGATCGAGGACGTCTACCAGCGCTACGGCGACAAGGTGGTGCTCGACAACATCGATCTGGCGGTGGACGAGGGGGAACTGTGTACCCTGGTCGGCCCGAGCGGCTGCGGCAAGTCGACGCTGCTGCGCATCCTGCTCGGCGAGGAGCGGCAGAGCGAGGGGCGGGTGCTGCTCGAGGGCAGGCCGGTCGGCGTGCCGGACCCGCGGCGCGGGATCGTCTACCAGCGCTACTCCCTCTTCCCCCATCTGAGCGTGCTGGACAACGTCACCCTGGGGCTGCGCCTCGGCGGCCGTGCCGATGCCGGGCGGATGAGCAGAAAGGCGATCGAGGAGGAGGCGCTGAGCTACCTGAAGCGGGTCCGCCTGGAGGAGCACGCGCGCAAATACCCGCACGAACTCTCCGGCGGCATGCAGCAGCGCGCCGCCATTGCCCAGTCGCTGATCATGAAGCCGAAGCTGCTGCTGATGGACGAGCCGTTCGGCGCCCTCGACCCGGATACCCGCGAGGACCTGCAACTCTTCCTGATCGAGCTGTGGGAGGAGCAGCGGATGACCGTCTTCTTCATCACCCACGACCTGGAGGAGGCGGCCTTTCTGGGGACCCGCCTGTTGGTGCTCTCCCAGTATTACCGCGACGACCGGGGTAGCGGTCCCGACGTCGGTCGCGGCGCCAAGATCGTCGCCGACCACGCCCTGCCGCGCCGCATGACCAGTACCACGGTCAAGCACTCGGCGGAGTTCGGCGAACTGATCCGCCAGGTGCGCCAGGCGGGGTTCAACCCCGAATACCTCCAGCATGCGCGGGCGTTCAATCTCACCCATCCCAGTTCGTTCCAGACGCTGACGGACGAGGAGTCGAACGGTAAGGAGTCGATATGAATCCGACGGAAGAGAAGACGATCGGCTGGCGTGACTGGATCGTGCCGCTCGGCGCGCGCTCGCAGACCCTGCGCCAGGCCCTCGACGGCTCGGCTCACCTGAGGGCGGGGCAGGGTGATATCCCGCTGATCATCCAACTGGTGGAGAATCCGAAGTTCGATATTCCCGGGATCGATCTGTTCAACGGCGCGGTCGATCTCGATACCCACGATTGCATCCATGTGCTGCTGGGGCGCGGGATGCTGCCCAAGGACGAGGCGTTCGTCATCGGCTTCACCATGGGCAGCACCAACCGGGTGACGACCACCGAGGAGAAGCTGTTCGCGCTGGCCGCGAAATATCTCTACCCCGGCCCCTACAAGTTCTCCGACGAGGAGATCCACGTCTTCCGCGATGCGGTGCGGCTGGGTTTCGTCTCGGACTGTGAATCCCTGTCGAAGATCGATTACGGCCAGTACATGGACCTGCCCGTCGGCGAGATCCGCGAGAGTATCGGGCTCGAAGCCGATCTGCTCGAGGCCTACTATCGGATCGAGAAGCGCCGCTATCCCGACGACGTTGCGAGCCGGCGGATCGTTTGAGCGCGGTTCCATGCCGGGACGCGGAAGGAATCCGTGTCCTTGAAATCGTGCCGGATCGTGGTTCGTCTTCTGTCCGTTTTCGGGAGCATGACCTCGAATGGGTTTTTGGGGTGGAGCCTTGGAGAGTCGAGGAGGGTGAAGTCGTGAGAGGGCCGTTACTCGGGTGTCTGTTCGGTGTGGTGCTGTTGATGGTCTCCCGCACCGTATCGGCTGAGGATGTGCTTGAGGGGGACCGCTTGTCGATTGCGGCGGTCGATACGGAGCAGCAGGTGGCGCGGTACCAGAACGTCGTTTTTCGTCATGTGGCGGGGGCGGAGTGGCAGCTCCTCTCCTATGACGAAGTTGGCGAGGGGGTCCATCTGGCGCCGATCTCCCAGCTGTCGTCGCAGGTGACCGACGCCTTTCCCGCCCACGTGCTGCTGCAGGTGGCCGGGGTCTTCCCCAGCGGTTGCGACTATCTAGGCCGAGTCAGCCAGCGGCGTGACGGCAACCACTTCAGCGTGGCGATCAATCAGGGCACCAGGACGGACCCGAGCGTGGCCTGCACCATGGCGGTCGTTCCCTTTACCACCACCCTCTCCCTGCCGGTCTACGGGTTGCCCGCGGGGGAGTACAGCTACAGCGTCAACGGTGCGACCGGCACGTTCGAGTTGGCGCAGGACAACGTGTTGCCGGGTGATTGCCCCAACGTTTCCCAGGGTTGGTGTGAGGCCGATTCGACGGTGGGAGGTCCGGCGGTGGATTGGACGACCGTGGCTACCCCTGAGGATTCGGAAGGGGGGTGATGGGATTGGCCTGCCGAGCCGTTGGTCGAGTTCGTCGGTTCCCGGCCTCGGGGGGCTTGAAGGGGTCCCTCCGGGGCGGCATGGCCGTCATGGGGAAATCGAGATGCGGATGATCGAAAGGCAGCGTGAGTGGATCGCGGCATTGCGCGAGGCCGGAAACGCCGACGAAGTCTATTCCGTAGTGGATCGGTGCCGTGATGCGCTGGGCTTCGAATTCTACGGGGTGGGGGTGCGGTTCAGCGAACCGGGAAGCCCGCCGCGATTCGTCGGGCACGCGAATTGGCCGAGCCGCTTGATGGAGCGCTATGCCGCCGAGGCGTTCTATCGGGATGATCTGGTCTACCGGCGATGCCTGGAGACCCGGGAGCCGGTCGGTTGGGATTACCTCGATCGAGTCCGGGGGGCTGCGTCCTATCGAAGGGTTCATGAAACCATCGATGCGCACGGCGTGCGTGCCGGGGTGACCTTGATCGCCCGCCTCACCTGTGGCGGGGACGTCACCTTGGCCATGGGCGTCGACAAGCGGCGGGCCTATTCCCGCTCGGCTCACGTCTCGCGGGCTGCCGGCTCGATCGCGCTGGGCCTCGCCGAGGTCGGCGAAGCGTTGGTTCGGGTCGAAAATGCGCAAGTGTTGAAGTCGATCTCGTCAAGTGAGAGGGATTGCCTCTACTGGACGGCGGCAGGGAAGATCGCCAAACAGGTTGCGGCAATTCGCGGGAGTTCTCCGGGAACCGTCAAGAAGCAGCTCAAGAGTTGCAAGGAAAAACTCTCCGCATCCACCCTCTCCGAGGCGGTATGTAGGGCCCATCGTCTGGGGCTTTTCGAAAACCAGACCTGGCTACCGTAACCGTCGCTCAACACCCGTCATCTTCGGCCGGGTGCTCTTCTCGATCCCCCTGCTTCATTCGGGCCGACGCGTAGCCGCTCCGGCCCCGTCCAATCGTTCTCATCCTCTTCCTTCCGACGGTGTCGCCGTTCCCGTGGTCTCGGGGTGCACCTTTTCGGGCATCTATGCGCGGTGTCCCCTTCGGTTCTGTGAATTTCGAATGTCAATGGTCCCTATCGACCAGTGCCGGTCGTTGGCGGATTTCCGATACTCGACGGCAACGGGTCCATCGTGGACGAAGAATTCGTTCCGAGCGGCTCGGAAAGAGCGGGGTGGTGTCGGAATTTCACCATTTCTGGCGATGTCGAATGGGGAGTTCCGGCGATAGCCTTGGGGTGTCCAATTGGCTGAGTGAGAGGAGAGGGTCGGTATGACCGATGGAGTCGGGGAGTCGCCTTCATTGACGGCGAGGGAGACGGAATGCGTGAGGTTGATAGCGGGGGGCGCGTCATCCTCGGATATCGCGCGCAGATTGCACATTTCGTTGGATACCGTAAACACACATATTTTCAATGCAAAAAGAAAAATGAACGTTAGTCGTCGAGGGGAGTTGGTGGCCAAGGCAGTAATGTTGGGTTTTATTGATCTTCGATGATGTGGTTGGGCGCGTATGTCAACGGTCCGCTATATATGGGGTGGAGGGGTTGTGTTCGATAAATTGTTTATATCAACTTGGAGAGCGGGTAGATGGTAAGGTTGTTAGTTAAAATGTTGGCTGTGTGTGTGATGTTCGTGTATGGGACTGAGGCATTCGGGGAGTATAGATTTGTAATTCCATTTTATAAAAATAACGAAAAGGTAAGGAGTGGTTTTTTGGTAAGAAATGTGTCTGATCAGTCCATAACATTTGACATGAAGATATATCGAGGAGATGGGCAGGTTATCTGGAGGAACGATGGGGATGATGCAGAAAGAGAGTTGGGTGTTGGGGGGGAGATTACATACATTCCAGATGGAAGCGAGACGCAGACCGTTGCTGATAGTGGATGGATTGATGTTCGAACAAGTGCTGCTGGAAGTATTGCGGTGATGGGGCTGGGCTTGGCTGGAAGCTCCCTGTTTGCTCTTCCGGCTGTGACCGACAGTGCGTCCTGGAAAACCAATTGGGTGATCCCGCACTTTCAGACCGGTAATGGCTTTAAGTCAGAAATGTGTTTTTGTAATCCGGAGGATTTTGGACGGCAGTATTCTGTGTATTTGAAATACTCGGATATTGACGATAGGGTTGTAACTCATAGTTTAACTGTTGATGTTGAAGCTAAGGGGGCGGAGTGTGTTGATATAAATGAACAGATTGGCGCGTCTGTTACGGGTTGGGGGAGTGTGAGTGCGCTTTGGTCTTATAACGGCTTGCTTCCGGAGCGTCCTGGGTTTCCTCCTGGGATTGTGTTTTTCTACAATCAGGGACAGTCGATTGGTGTTCCGTTCCTGCCTCAGTGATTGGCTGTGAGGGTGCCATGGTGGATTTTGTGCCTAGGTTGAAGTCTTGTCTTGTATCATGTCGAGCGGGGGGTGAGATGAATGACAGATTGAGAGGGATTGTTTTTGCGATCTTCTTGTTGCTCGTCTTTTCGCGCATTGTATCGGCATCCGCGATAGATGATGTGTTGGGTCAAAATGAAAATGTGGGCGCGGAAAGCGATGTCGTGGAAAATCATGATCCGGCCGCAATGGTTCTTGTGGAGTCCTCGGTAGAGGGGGTTGCGCCGTTCACTGTTTCTCTAACTGCATCTGGCTCGTCCGACCCAGATGGAGACCCATTGTCCTATCGTTGGGTCGCAAGCAACGGCGCCACGGCAGAGGGCGAGGAGGCGCAGTTCGTTTTCGATGCGCAGGGGAGCTACTCCGTGACCCTGACCGTGGACGACGGTCGAGGGGGGAGTGATCAAGCGGTTCTTTCACCGATCGTGGTGTCCGCTTCGGATGAGACGGAGAGCGAGGCGCCGGCGGACGGATTGCTCTCCCTGGGAAGCGGTGGACTGGCCTGGAACCCGGCCAGCGGAGATTCGCCTTCGGTCCCTTCCAGCGGTGAGGAGCCGGTTTTCCGTGGGGCTGTGGCGCTGGGGGAGGGCGTGGGGGCCTTGGCTCAGGACGGCATTCCGCGGGCCAGCGGGGAGATCACGCTCAGTGGTTCGGTTACTCCGCGGGCGGCAGACGTCGGTGAGGTGGCGGATCTGTTCGCGATCGCCTATTGGGTCGGCGCAGAGCGCGTGGTCCCCGGGGAGAGTTATGCGGAGAGCTGCGCGTCGGGGCGGGGGGCGTACTACATGGTGGTGCGTATACCGGAGGGCGAATCGACCGATGCGTGGGACTGGTATGTCCCGCTCGGCTTCGATGACGGTTTGGCCCGCAATCGCATGGCGCTTCGGGCGATGGTCGAGTGGACCGGCTACCTCTCCGATCTGGCGTTTGTCCGGGAGGGGGTGACGCTTACCCGGCAGGCGGTGGAGCTGCCGGTGTTGCAGCGAACGAGAATCGGCTATGCGGGCCGGGCCTGCTTCACCCTGGGGTATCAGGTACGGAGTTCCAGGGAGGTGGTGTTCAGCGGCGAGACCCTCAATTTGACCGTCGTGGAGTGAGGGTTTCGATCGGGCGGCTGGCCGACTTTCGTACAACGCGGGAGTCGGCTTTTTTTGTGCGGACTGTACACGGGGTGGCCGCTCCTTTCCTCTCCCCGTGGCGGCGCGCTATGTTCCGTCGCTTCCGTAGCTGGAGCGTCAGCCCCCCAATTCCGCCAGCAGCTCCGCCTGATGCTCCTGGAGCAGCGGGCCGACCACTTGGTCGAGGCCGCCCTGGAGCACCTCGTCGAGCTTGTAGAGGGTGAGGTTGATGCGGTGGTCGGTGACCCGGCCCTGCGGGTAGTTGTAGGTGCGGATGCGCTCGGAACGGTCGCCGGAGCCTACCTGGAGCTTGCGGTTCTGCGCGGTGGCGGTGGCCTGCTTCTCCTGTTCGGCGGAGAGCAGCCGCGCCTGCAGCAGGGACATCGCCTTGGCGCGGTTCTTGTGCTGGGAGCGCTCCTCCTGGCACTCGACGACGATGCCGCTGGGCAGGTGGGTGAGGCGGATCGCCGAGTCGGTCTTGTTGACGTGCTGGCCGCCGGCGCCGCTCGCGCGGTAGGTGTCGACCCGCAGATCGGCGGGATTGATCTCGATCGCCTCCACCGACTCCACCTCGGGGAGCACCGCGACGGTGCAGGCGGAGGTGTGGATGCGCCCCTGGGATTCGGTCTCGGGGACCCGCTGGACGCGGTGGGCGCCGGATTCGAACTTCAGCTTGGAGTAGGCCCCCTGGCCGACCAGGCGGGCGATGATCTCCTTGTAGCCGCCGTGCTCGCCGGGGCTCTCGCTGATCACCTCCACCTGCCAGCGCATCCGCTCGGCGTAGCGCGAGTACATGCGAAACAGGTCGCCGGAAAAGAGCGCCGCCTCGTCGCCGCCGGTGCCGGCGCGGATCTCGAGGAACAGGTTGCTGTCGTCGTGGGGGTCCTTGGGCAGCATCAGTACCTGGAGTTCGCGCTCCAGCGCCTCTGCCCGTTCTTTCGCCGCATCCAGCTCCTCGGCGGCCAGCTCCCTCATCTCCGGGTCCTTGAGCATCTCCTCGGCCTCCCCGATCGCCACCTCGGCCTCGCGGTAGCCGTTGAACGCCTTCGCAATCGGGGTGAGCTCGGCGTACTCCTTGGAGAGGTCGCGGAAGCGGTTCTGGTTGGCAATGACGTCGGGCTCGCCGAGCAGCACCCCCACCTCCTCGAAGCGCTCGGTGAGACTCTCCAGACGATCGTGAATCGATGCTTTCATAAACTTACGGAACCATCCGCCGGAACGGCGTCAAAGAGTGGGTGGAACAGTCAAACGCAGGCAGGAAGTTTGAAATATGGCAGCTCCGTTCCGATGGGCACGCTGCGCTTTGCCCATCCTACGACGGTTCCGAATTTCCATCGGTTGGAGCGCTGGAAGGTGGTGGCACGGCCAAGCGTTCGCGGAGCGACATGACTGGAAAACGGCCTTAGCCGTTTTCCAGTTGGAAGAGCTCGCTGGCGGCGGCGAGGATCTCCTGGCGCCCCTCGACGGCGGCCTGGCGCAGCCGCACCGTCGGCTCGTGGAGCAGCTTGTTGTTGAGGGTGTGAGCGTACCACTGAAGCACTTCGAAGGGTTCCTTGCCGGCCATCAGCTGGCGCCGCGCCTGGTGCAGCACCTCCTCGGCGGTGCGCTCGGCGTTGTCGCGGAAGGCGCGGATGGTGGCCACCGACTGCAGTGAGGTGAGCCACTCCATGAAGTGCTCCACCTGGGTGTCGATGATCTCCTCGGCCTGTTTGGCCGCCTCCTCGCGGGAGCGCCGCCCCTCGTCGATCACCTCCTGGAGGTCGTCGACGGTGTAGAGGTAGATGTCCTCCAGTTCGGCGACTTCGGGTTCGATGTCGCGTGGCACCGCGATGTCGACCATGAACATCGGCCGGTGCTTGCGCTCGCGCAGCGCCCGCTCGACCATCCCCTTGCCGAGGATCGGCAGGGGCGCTGCGGTGGAGGAGATGACGATGTCGGCGTCGGCCAGGTGGGCGGGAATCTCCTGCAGGGCGATGGCGAAGCCGTCGAACTGCTGGGCCAGGGTATGGGCCCGCTCGGCGGTGCGGTTGGCGATGATGATGTTGCCGATACCGTTCTCGAAGAGGTGGCGGGCGACCAGTTCGATGGTCTCGCCGGCGCCCACCAGCAGCGCCTTCTGGCTGGCGAGGTCGCCGAAGATCTGGCGCGCCAGGCTCACCGAGGCGAAGGCGACGGAGACCGCGCTGGCGCCGATGGCGGTGTCGGTGCGCACCTTCTTGGCCACCGAGAAGGTGTGCTGGAAAAGCCGCCCGAGCAGCCCGCCCATGGTGCCGGCGGAGCCCGCCTTCTGGTAGGCGTCCTTGATCTGGCCGAGGATCTGCGGCTCGCCGAGGACCAGCGAGTCGAGCCCGGAGGCGACCCGCAGGATGTGACGTACCGCATCGCGGTCGGGGTGGACGTAGAGGTAGGGGATGAAGTCCTCGCGCGGCAACTGGTGGTAGGTGCGCAGCCACTCGGTGACCTGCGCCTTGCCCTCCTCACTGACCTCGCAGTAGACCTCGGTGCGGTTGCAGGTGGAGAGGATCGCCGCCTCCTCGATCGCCGGTAGGGCCACCAGCTGGCGCAGCGCGTCGGGCAGCCGGTCGGGGGAGAAGGCGACCCGTTCGCGCACGTTGACCGGCGCGGTCTTGTGGTTGATGCCGACGGCGAGCAGGGGCATGGGTCTACGCAGCTGTCTGATAATGGGTGGAAAATTTTGCTTTATGACGGCGGCGAATACAACCCGTCGGGGCACGGCGAGGGTGGGTAAAATGGGGTATAGTAAGAATTTCCCGCAATCGCCACGGCCGCGCCGGGTGGTCGCGCGGCGGCACCGACCGCCTCCGTTCGCTCCCTTGGGAGCCTGTCGGATTTATGACGATTCGGCCGCGAAAGCGGGATGTCGGCCCCTGTTTTCGCAGCTCGATTCCCCATTGTCCGACAGGCTCCCGGCTGACGGGTGCCCGCCCCCAACCGTACAGAGTTCCCGATCCGGATCGCCATGAAGTCAAGCCCTCTGCTCTTCGCCCTCCTGCTGGCCGGTTGCTCCACCGCACCGGTGTCGTCCACCGCCGAGAACCCGGCGCCGGAGCCGGCCGCCCCCGCGGCATCGGCGGCCCCCGAGGGGGAGGCGCCCGCCGCGGCGGAATTGACCCCGGAACTGGTCTACGGGGTGTTGCTCGGCGAGATCGCCGGCCAGCGCCACGAGTTCGGGGTGGCCACCGCCGCCTATCTGCGGGCGGCCGAGATCTCCGATTCGCCCCGGGTGGCTCGCCGGGCGGCGCGGATCGCGCTCTTCTCCCACGATCCGGCGGCGGCGCTGAAGGCGGTGCGCCGCTGGGTGGCGCTGGCACCGGACGACGCAGAGGCGCACCAGAGCCTCGGCGTGCTGCTGGCCCGCGGCGGTGAGGTGGAGGCGGCGGTGGCCGCCTTCGAGCGCTACATCGAGCTGGTGGGGGATCGCGAGAAGGCGCTGCGTGCGATGCTCCATGCCCTGGCCGGCGAGGAGGACCGGGCGCAGGCGTTGCCGGTCTTCGGGGCGCTGGCCGGGCGCCACCCCGACGATCCCGACGTCGCCCTGGCCTACGCCCGCATGGCGTTGGAGGCGGGGCAATACGAATCGGCCCTCGAGCAGGCGGAGAACGCCCTGCGGTTGCGCAGCGACTGGCGCGACGCCCGTCTGTTGCGGGCTCGCATCCTGATCGCCCTGGAGCGTCCGGAGCCGGCGCTGGCCGATATGCGGGCGGCGATCGCAGACCAGCCCGATGACCATCTCACGCGGATGGCCTATGCGCGGATGCTGGTCCAGCTGCGCCACCTCGACGAGGCCGCCGCCCAGTTCGAGGAGGCGCTGCGGATCGAGCCGAAGGACGACGACGCGCTCTTCGCCCTTGCCCTGCTCGCGCTCGACCAGGAGCGGCTGGAGCCGGCCCGCGGCTATCTGGAACGGCTGATCGCCCTCGGCAAGCGCCTCGACGAGGCCCACTACTACCTCGGGGTGATCGCCGAGCGCGAGGAGCGGCCGGAGGAGGCGGTGACCCACTACGGGGCGGTGGAGGGGGGGGAGTACGGACTCAGTGCCCTGGTGCGGCGGGTCCATCTGCTGGCCGGGCTCGGCCGGATGGCCGAGGCGCGGGCGGAGCTCGCCCAGTTGCGCGGCGCCAATCCCCAGCTGTCGATCCAGCTCTACCAGCTGGAAGGGGAGTTGCTGCGCGAGGCGGGCGACTACCCGGCGGCGCTGGCCATCTACGACGAGGCGGTGGCGCGTCACCCCGGTGACGACGACCTGCTCTACAGCCGCGCGCTGGCCGCGGAGAAGGCGGGGCGGATCGACGTCCTGGAGCGCGACCTGCGGTCGATCCTCGAGCGCAAACCCGATCATGCCCAGGCCCTCAACGCCCTCGGCTACACCCTTGCCGACCGCACCGATCGCCATGCGGAGGCGCTGAAGCTGATCGACCGCGCCCTGGAGCTGGATCCGGACGACCCGGCGGTCCTCGACAGTGCCGGCTGGGTGCGCTACCGCCTCGGTCGGCTGGAGGAGGCGCGCGGCTTCCTCCAGCGCGCCTTCGACAAGGCGCACGACCCGGAGATCGCCGCCCATCTGGGGGAGGTGCTGTGGGTCATGGGGCGTCGCGACGAGGCGCGGGCGGTGTGGGCGGAGGCGAAGGCGAAGGCGGCCGATCCCGACCACCCGGTGTTGCGTGAGACCATGGAGCGTTTGATCCGGTGAGGCGGCTCGCCGCCGTTCCGTTGCTGGCGCTGCTTCTGGTGGCGGGTTGTGCCGCACCGCCGCCGCGGGGGGGCGAGGAGGGCGGGGCGCAGCGCGTGGCCCGCCAGCAGGCCCGCCAGGCGGTCGAGCGCTGGGTGGTGGACGGCCGTGTCGCGGTGCTGCGGGAGGCGGAGAGCTGGCACGCCTCGCTGCACTGGGAGCAGCAGGGGAAGGATCAGGGGGAGCGCTACCGGATCCAGCTGACCGCACCCCTCGGCCAGGGGGGCGTCGTGCTGCGCGGGCTGCCCGGTTCGGTGATGATGGAGTACGACGGCGGGGCGGTGATGGCCGCCGATCCGGAGAGCCTGCTGGAGCGCCACCTCGGCTGGCGGATCCCGGTTACCGGTCTGCGCTACTGGGTGCGCGGGCTGCCCGACCCGGCGACGGCGGGCGATCTCCATTACGGCGAGGACGGCCACCCCGATCGTCTCGACCAGGAGGGCTGGAAGATCGAGTTCCGCCGCTGGGGCGAGGTGGATGGGCTGGCGTTGCCGGAGAAGGTCTTCATGGAGAGCGCGGGGCTCAAGGTGCGGCTGGTGATCGACCGGTGGCAGTTGCCGGCCTCTTGAGTGCTTCCGCCATGGTCCGATTCGGGATGGGTTGATCGGGGCGTAGGGTTCTCCGGATTCAGGTCAAAGGCGAAAGGTAAAAGGGAAGAGCGGCCGTGCCGAATCGGCGCCATGTAGCTTGTTTTCCGGGTAATGCGGCATCGAAGATCGGGTGGAGTCGAACGAAGGCCCTTTAACCTTTCGCCTTTGACCTGCGTAATAGCCGCGCTCATCATCGTGCCCCTGATGCCACCCGATTGCACCGAATCCCCCATGACCCGCCCCTCCTTCGACCTCGATTGGCCGGCGCCGGCCAAGCTCAACCTGTTCCTCCACGTGGTCGGCCGGCGCGACGACGGCTACCACCTGTTGCAGACCGTCTTCCAGTTCCTCGATTACGGCGACACCCTCCGTTTCACCCCTCGCGACGACGGCGCGGTACGTCTCGCCGTGCCGCTGCCGGGGGTGGCCGAGGAGGAGGATCTGACGGTGCGTGCCGCCCATCGGTTGCGGGAAGCGTGCGGGGAGGCTCGCGGGGTGACCATCCGGGTGGAGAAGCGCCTCCCCATGGGCGGCGGGTTGGGGGGCGGCAGTTCGGACGCGGCCACCGTGTTGGTGGCCCTGAACCACCTCTGGGAACTCGGCCGGACGGAGGATGAGCTGGCCCGGCTGGGGTTGTCGCTGGGGGCCGACGTGCCGGTGTTCGTCCGCGGTCGGGCCGCCTGGGGGGAGGGGGTGGGGGAGCGCCTAACCCCGGTGACCCTGCCGGAGCCGTGGTTTCTGGTGGCGATGCCGGAGGTGACGGTCGCCACCGGGGCGGTGTTCGGCGATCCGCAATTGACACGAAATTCGCCCCATATCACAATAGCCGACTTCCTTTCGGGAGCCGGTCGCAACGATTGCGAGCCGCTGGTGCGCCTTCGCTACCCGCCGGTGGATGAACTCCTCCGCTGGTTGGGGCGTTTCGGCGCGGCGCGGCTGACCGGTACCGGGGCGTGCTGCTTCGTCGCCATGGCCGACGAGGCGGCGGCCCGCGGGGCGCTGGCCGAGTTGCCGTCCCGCTGGCGCGGCTTCGTCGCCCGGGGGAGGAATGAGTCGCTGTTGCACCGCCGGATGACGGGGTAGCGTCGATCTGCACAGATTTTGGGGTGTCGCCAAGCGGTAAGGCACTGGTTTTTGGTATCAGCATTCCCAGGTTCGAATCCTGGCACCCCAGCCAAATTCCGCGCCGCCCCTCCCTTTGGAGGGGCGGCCGTTTTTTCGGCCTAGAGAGAAGGTGGTCATGACGAGGGTGGGTACTACCGTGTCCGACGGCAGGATGATGATCTTTTCGGGCTCCGCCAATCCGGAGCTCGCGCAGAAAATCGCCAACCACCTGGGGATGCCCCTGGGCAAGGCCCACATCGAACGCTTCAGCGATGGCGAGGTGTTCGTCGAGATCGTCGACAGCGTGCGCGGCAAGGATGTCTTCATCGTCCAGCCCACCTGCGCGCCGACCAACGATAATCTGATGGAGCTGCTGGTGATGGTCGACGCCATGCGGCGCGCCTCCGCCTATCGCATCACCACGGTGATCCCCTACTACGGCTACGCCCGCCAGGATCGCCGTCCCCGGTCGGCCCGCGTGCCGATCACCGCGCGGCTGGTGGCCGACATGATCGCCGTCTCCGGCGTCAATCGGGTGCTCACCGTGGATCTCCATGCGGACCAGATCCAGGGGTTTTTCAGCATGCCGGTGGACAACGTCTACGCCTCGCCGATCCTGCTCGGCGACATCTGGCGGCAGACCTATCCCAACCTGGTGGTGGTCTCCCCCGACGTCGGCGGCGTGGTACGTGCCCGGGCCATCGCCAAGCGGCTCGACGATGCCGATCTGGCGATCATCGACAAGCGCCGGCCGCGGGCCAACGTCGCCGAGGTGATGCACATCATCGGCGAGGTGGAGGACCGCACCTGCGTGCTGGTGGACGATCTGGTGGATACCGCCGGTACCCTGTGCCACGCGGCGGATGCACTGAAGGCACGGGGGGCGCGGATGGTGGTGGCCTACTGTACCCATCCGGTGCTCTCGGGCAAGGCGATCAGCAACATCGAGAACTCCCAGCTCGACGAGCTGGTGGTGAGCGACACCATCCCGTTGCAGCCGGCCGCCGCCGCTTGTCCGAAGATCCGCGTCGCCAGCGTCGCCGAAATGCTCGGTGAGACCATGCGCCGGATCAACCAGGAAGAGTCGGTCAGCTCCATGTACATGGATTGATCGCCACGCAATTTTCGGCATCCCCGCAAGGCGGGGCTGCCGGGAACCACGCCGCCCCTGGTCGCGGGGGCGGCGTTTTTATCTTGAACTACTTGGAGAAATTGAACATGGCAATCAGCTTCGACGTGAATGCCGAGTCCCGCAACGACATGGGGAAGGGTGCGAGCCGCCGCCTGCGTCGTCAGGGCAAGGTGCCCGCCATCATCTACGGCGGCAGTGGTGAGCCGCGGCCCATCTCGGTGTTGCAGAACGAGATGATCCAGCACCTCGACCACGAGGCCTTCTACTCCCACATCCTCAAGGTGGTGGTCGACGGCAAGGCGGAGAAGGCGGTGCTGCGCGACGTCCAGCGCCACCCCTTCAAGATCGATATCCTGCACATGGACTTCCAGCGGGTGGGCGACGGCGACACCATCAAGATGCACGTGCCGCTGCACTTCACCAACGAGGAGATCGCCGTTGGCGTCAAGCAGGGCGGTGGCCAGGTACGTCACAATCTGGTCGAGGTGGAGGTGGCCTGCCAGGCCAAGGACCTGCCCGAGTTCATCGAGGTCGATCTGACCGACCTCGGTCTCGGTGAGTCGATCCACCTCTCCAACCTCAAGCTGCCCGAGGGCGTCGAGCTGGTGGAGCTGAGCCACGGCGAGGATCACGACCTGCCGGTGGTCTCGATCCAGAAGGGTCGTGGCGCCGCGGCCGAGGGCGAAGGTGAGGGCGAGGAGGGCGCCGAGGGTTGATGACCCTCTTCCCGGAAGGGGCGGTTGGCGCCTTTTCCGGGGAGCCCGCCCTCCTCCCTCACTATCCGTTTCGCATCGATCATGGGTGCCATCTCGCTCATCGTCGGCCTGGGTAACCCCGGCCGTTCCTACGAAGAGACCCGCCACAATGCCGGCTTCTGGCTGGTGGACGAACTGGCTCGCCGCTATGGCGGCCACCTCAAGGCGGAATCGCGGTTTCACGGCGAACTGTGCAGCGTGCGGATCGCCGGTCACGAGGTGCGGCTGCTCAAGCCCGGCACCTTCATGAATCGCAGCGGTCAGGCGATCCACGCCGTGGCCCACTTCTACAAGCTCCCCGCCGAATCGGTCCTGGTCGCCCACGACGAGCTGGATCTTCCTCCCGGCACCGTTCGCTTCAAGCGCGACGGCGGTCACGGTGGCCACAACGGCCTGCGCGATACCATCGCCCGTCTCGGCAAGGTGTTTCCGCGCATCCGTCTCGGCATCGGTCACCCCGGACACCGCGACCAGGTTCACGACTACGTGCTGGGGCGGCCCTCGGGCGACGATCGTCACGCCATCCTCGCCGCCATCGACGAGGCGTGCGACGCGCTGCCTCAGCTGCTGGAGGGCGACGTGGAGAAGGCGATGAATCGCCTCCACTCGCGTTGACGGTCGAAGGTAAAAGGCTACAGGTCAAAGGTTAAAGGGCCTTCGTTCGATGCCATGCAATTTGTCGAGGCCATGTTGGTCGGGAAGTGATTGCGGGCGGAGGCCGGCATGGCCTTCTTTCCTTTGACCTTTAACCTTTTTCCTTTCACCTATAACCCTTTACGTTCATCGTAATCATTCGTCAAGGAATCGCCATGGGCTTCAAATGCGGCATCGTCGGCCTCCCCAACGTGGGCAAGTCGACCCTCTTCAACGCCCTGACCAAGGCCGGCATCCAGGCCGAGAACTACCCCTTCTGCACCATCGATCCCAACGTCGGCATCGTCCCGGTCCCTGATCCACGGCAGGACAAGCTGGCGGAGATCGTCCAGCCGCAGCGGGTGCTGCCCACCACCATGGAGTTCGTCGACATCGCCGGGCTGGTGGCCGGGGCCTCCCAGGGGGAGGGGCTGGGCAACAAGTTCCTCGCCAACATCCGCGAGACCGATGCGGTGGTCCAGGTGGTGCGCTGCTTCGAGAACGACGACGTGGTCCACGTCGCCGGCAAGATCGACCCGCTGGGCGACATCGAGGTGATCAACACCGAGCTGGCCCTGGCCGACATGGAGAGCGCGGAGAAGGCCCTGCTGCGCGCCCAGAAGCAGGCGAAGACGGGTGACAAGAAGATCAAGGCGCGGGTCGAGCTGCTGGAGCGGCTGAAGGCCCATCTCGACGAGGGACGCTTGGCCCGTACCCTGGAGATGAGCGACGAGGAGCGGGCGGAGATCCGCGACCTGTTCCTCCTCACCATTAAGCCGACCCTCTACATCGCCAATGTCACCGAGGACGGTTTCGAGGACAACCCCCACCTGGATGCGGTGCGCGAGCTGGCCGCCGGGGAGGGCTCCGAGGTGGTGCCGGTGTGTGCCAAGATCGAGGAGGAGCTGGCCCAGCTGGATGACGAGGAGAAGGCGGAGTTCCTGCAGGAACTGGGGCTGGAGGAGCCGGGCCTCGACCGCCTGATCCACGCCGGCTACCGGCTGCTCGGGCTACAAACCTACTTCACCGCGGGAGTCAAGGAGGTGCGTGCCTGGACCATTCCGGTGGGGGCCACCGCGCCCCAGGCGGCGGGCAAGATCCACAGCGACTTCGAGCGCGGCTTCATCCGCGCCGAGGTGGTCGCCTACGACGACTTCGTCCAGTACAAGGGCGAGCAGGGGGCGAAGGAGGCGGGCAAGCTGCGCTCCGAGGGCAAGGAGTATGTGGTGAAGGATGGGGACGTGATCCATTTCCGCTTCAACGTCTGATTTTTTCTGGCGAAAAAATCAGAAATTTGGGGATTGAAAAGGCGGGCCGGTGGCCCGCTTTTTCGTGAAGGGAGTATTAGACGCGGGCTCTTGTTGTGGTGAAAAATATTCACTAAGCTGATACTTATGACCACCATGCATCGTTCTCGGAACTGGAAGATCCAGGTGCTCGGGAACGAGCATGGTATTCCTCACTTTCATTTGCTCTGGCCAAGTGGCCGGGCATCCATCGCCATTGAAAATGGTGAAGTGTTGGTCGGTAAGGTTCCGGCCAAGTTGTTGGCGGAGGCCAGAAATTGGGCCAATGACCACTGCGCTTCCCTGATTCAGGAATGGCGGCGACTCAATCCAGGTAAATGATCATGTCCGTCACCACGGTTGAAAATGTCACGGTTCACCCGCCCACTCGTATTGCGGTTGTGCTCTCCAATGGTAAAGAGTTGAGTGTTGACCTTTCCGATTGGTTCGTTCTGCCGGGGTTCGAGCGTTTGGTTGAACCGGAGGTGTTTGCTCACGCCGTACCCGAAGAGTGGGGACATGGCGTCGAGTGGCCCGATATCGATCAGGTCATCCCGGTAGAGACACTGGTTCGTGTGGCCCGCGAGCAGACGGGCGATGCGTTTCCGGTGGTGGAGTTCAACGCGTGGATGGAGCGCAACGGGCTCTCTTTGAGCCGTGCCGCGGACGCCCTTGGACTGACCCGGCGTACCGTCGTCTACTACCACATGGGCCACAAGCCGATTCCTCGGCACATCGGGTTGGCCTGCATCGGTTGGGAGATCCTGCGGGAGCGGGCGGCTTAGGGCCCGCGAAAGAATAACTTCCTGTTTTGGGGCGTCGAGACACCCCTCCGGCAAGGCGCGCAAAGGGGCGCATACTCGTTGTATGCCGCGGCTTCCGCGTCCTGCTCGCGCCGCATACCTACTTCCCTGTAGGCAACCCTTTGCGCAACGCCGCCGGAGGGGATGAATCGGCGTCCCAAAACAGGAAGTTATTCTTTCGCGGGCCCTTAGGTTACGCCGCTTTCCGGCGTCCGGTTCGCGGCGCCTTGGCCGGGGCCTCGGGGTCTTCGGTGGCCTGTTCGGAGGGGGCTTCCTCTTGTGCCGCGGGTTGCGCCTTGGGTTTCGGCTTGGCGCCCTTCAGGATCGCCGCGGCGCGGTCGGCGTTTTTCGCCAGATGGAGGGCGATCTCCTCCAGTGGCCCCTCCTCGACGCCGAACGCCCCTTCGCCCAGCAGGTCGATGAGCGCGTCGGCAATGTCCAGCATCCGGTCGTAGGCGTCCGCCTCTTTCTTGCTGACAAAGGTCATCTTGCGGACTCCGTCTCTCTCTACGATGTACTCCACGATAACCGCCATGGGGTCCTCTCTTGGTCGCGGTGGTCGGATCGGTGCGCGCTTTTTTGGGGCGAGACTGTACTTAAGCACAGTATTGGTGATTGAGGCAAGGGGGGAGTTGGAGGCTGAGGAAATTCCTCAGTTCCTCCGGCGTCTCCGCGGAGGACTGTCGACCGCTCGTCGGCTTTTCTTCCGCTTGCGGAGAAATTGCGTTTATTAACCGATTTCAAGTGTGGTATATCTACCTACCCCGTGCCGAAGGGTGCGGGCCGGCGATGCGTCGCCGTGGAGAGGCAAGGACGCCTCGATCTCTTCTCCGGACCGGTCCGCCAGTGGGAAGGCGCGACCGGACGGTTGCCATGAGTCCGTCGATCCGCGCCTTTCCTGTCGAGGGCGGGTCGTGACGACCGAGTGCATGTCGCGGGGCGCCCCATCTTTTCCCGGATGACGGTGGCTCGCGGCACGCCGCCGTGCCCGCTTTTCCCCGGCGGCGCTCTCTCGTCCCCCCCTCCCCGTCGACCTCTCTCGCCACATCGGTTTCCACGGTTTTCCCACCTGTGATGGGCGGCTCCTGGCCGACCCCGCCGTCATGGCGGGCCCGAGGCGCCCCGTGGGGCGTAATGGATGATGCAGATGAAACAGCGAATTGCAGTAGGCGACCTGCGGGTCGGAATGTTCGTCGACGGGTTGGACCGGAGCTGGTTGCAGACTCCGTTCTGGTCCCATAGCTTCCTGATCCGTTCCGAGGGAGAGCTGGAGTCGCTGCGTGGATTGTGTGACCACGTCTATATCGACCCACGGCGGGGATCTGGTGAAGCTGCCGACGGGCGCCGTTCCAACGATCCGCGACCGCCCTCGCGCAGCCGCCGCGACGTCGCGCCGGCGCGCAGCGCGGAGAGGCTGGAGCCGGTCTCCATGGAGGAGGAGTTGGGGACCGCCCGCAAGCTCCACCAGGAGGCGGGGACGGTGCTCGAGCGGGTGCTGGAGGACGCCCGCCTGGGGCGTAGCATCGACTCCAAGCGTGCCCGTTCGACGGTGAGGAACCTGGTGGGCAGCGTGATCCGCAACCCCGACGCGCTGGTCTGCCTCACCCGGATCAAGGAGCGCGATCGCTACACCTCCCAGCATTCGGTCAACGTCTGCATCTTCTCCCTGGTCTTCGGCCGCCATCTGGGCCTCTCCAAGGAGGAGCTCGCCGAACTCGGCATGGGGGCGCTGCTCCACGATGTGGGCAAGACCCAGATTCCCCTGGAGATCCTCAACAAGCCGGGGCGCCTCACCGAGGCGGAGTTCGAGGTGATGAAGCGCCACCCGAGCCTCGGCTACGAAATGCTCCAGGGCATCGAAGGGTTGGGCGAGCGCGGGCGGGCGGTGGCCCATGCCCATCACGAACGTCACGACGGCAGCGGCTATCCCCACGGCCTGAGCGGCCGTCAGATCGGCCTTTTCCCCCGCCTGGTCTCCATCGTCGACGTCTACGACGCGGTGACCAGCCCGCGGGTCTACCACAACCCCATCTCCGCCCATCGTGCGCTGCAGAAACTCTATGCCGGTCGGGAGGCGGACTTCGATCGGCGGCTGGTGGACAAGTTCATCCAGTGCGTCGGCATCTACCCGGTGGGGAGCCTGGTGGAGCTCTCCAGCGGCGAGGTCGGGGTGGTGACGGCGGCCAACCAGCGGGCGCCGACCCGGCCGGTGGTGTCGCTGGTGATCAACCGCAAGGGAGAGCGCTTCGAGCGGGAGCGGATCGTCAATCTGTTGCGGGTGCGGCGCGATCACGGGGGGCGGCCGTTGGGGGTGAAGCGGGTGCTCGATCCCGGGGAGTACGCGGTGGACTCCACCCGGCTCTGTGCCGACGGGGCGGGACGCCCCTTCCGTGATGCCTTTCACGCCCCCGCCGGGGTCGTTGCAACCAGGGAGCAATCGTCATGATGAAGAAACTGAGCCGTTCCGAGCTGCAGGTGGGCAAGGTCCTGCCCTGGTCGGTCTACAACCAGGGCGGCGAGCTGCTGCTGCGCGAGGGCTACCGCATCGAATCGCAGGCCCAGATCACCAAGTTGATCCAGTTGGGCCTCTATCGTGACGAACAGGGCGGCAAGGAGCGTCCGAAGAACCCGGTCGAGGAGCGGCCCGCCTCGCTGTTCGAGGTGATCGGCAGCTACAAGCGCAACCTCAAGGGGCTCTGCCGGGAGCTCACGGGCGAGCCCCGTGGCGGGGTGGAGGCGCGCATCCTGAAGCTGGCGCAGAACCTCCAGCGCACCTGCATGGCCCACCCGGACGGTACCCTGGCGGCGCTCCACCTGGACGTCGCCGACGACTACAGCTGCGCCCACCCCCTGCACGCCGCGGTGATCAGCGAGATGCTCGCTCGCCAGAAGGGCTTCGGTCCCGTGGAGCGGTTGCCGATCGTCGCCGCAGCGATCACCCACGACGTCGGCCTGGAGCACATGCAGGGGGAGTTGGAGCGGCAGAAGGGGCCGCTCAGCGATGCCCAGTGGACGGAGGTCAAGGCCCACCCCGGGAGGGGGGTGGAGATGCTGCGGCGCCACGGCATCCGCAACGGCGAGTGGCTCGCCGCGGTCCTTCACCATCACGAGCGCAACGACGGTTCCGGCTACCCGGCCGCCCTGGCCGACGAGCGCATCCCGGAGCCGGCGCGGATCCTCGCCATCGCCGACATCTACAGCGCGATGATCCGCCCCCGCGCCTACCGCGACCCGATCCTCGCCAAGGACACCTTGCGCGGCATCTTCATGGAGCGCGGCTCCAAGGTGGACGGCGAGCTGGCGGCGATCCTGATCAAGGAGGTGGGGATCTACCCCCCCGGTTCCCTGCTGCGGCTGAAGAGTGGCGAGGTGGGGGTGGTGACCCGCCGCGGCGTGGACGCCAACACCCCGTCGATCCACTCGATCATCGGCAAGCACGGTGCGCCGTTGATGAAGCCGGAGCGGCGTGACGCCTCGGAGATCGTCGGCATGATCCCCAACCACAAGTTCCGCTCCATCTGGGGGCGGGTGGAGAGTCTGTTCGGCTGATTTCCAGCCCGCCGGTCACTACGCACCCGTAAGGATCCAGTGCCTTTGTCACTTCGGCCGTCTATTTTAATAATGCAGCCCGACTCCCGGCGGGCGGAGGAGGCGCGGTCGCGGATCGGCGTCTTGCGACAATAATTCAGATCGTCCCGCGTCACCCCGGGGCGCGAGGGGCGTAGCGATGGCCAGAAAACTCTTTTTCGGCGAGTACCTCGTCAACCGTGGGCTGGTCACCGAAGAACAGGTGCTGGAGGCGCTGGAGGCGCAGCGCCGCCAGACCCCCGCCTTCGAGAAGATGGCGCTGCGTCTCTCGCTGCTCAACATGAAGCAGGTGTTCCTGCTGCTCACCGCCCAGGCCTCCACCGACCTGAGTTTTCCGGAACTGGCGGTGCGCGACGGCTACCTCTCCGCCGACCAGGCGGTCTTCGTGCTGGAGAACATCGACCGCGAACGCCCACCCCTGGGAGACATGCTGGTGGAGTTGGGGACGGTCTCCCGCCCGGACATGGAAGGGGCACTGGAGGCCTACGAGGAGCACAAGCGGCAGTTCGCCGACATCGCCGATCTGCTGTCGCGGATCGAGTTCTTTCGTCGCCTCGACGAACGGGCGTTGCGCTCGCTCTCCTATATCGCCGAAAGGCAGCTGTTCAAGGCTGGCGAGCGGGTGGTGGTGGAGGGCGATCCGGCCGACGGTTTCTATTGCGTCGCCTCCGGTTACCTGCGCATCACCAAGGCCAACCCCCACCCCGGCAATGGTGGGGAGGAGGTCTATCTCGGCAACATCGGTCCGGAGGATGTCTTTGGTGAGTCCTCGATCTTCGAGGAGGCGCGGCGCACCGCCCACGTCGGCGCGGAGGTCGATTCTGTACTGCTCAGGATCGGCCGCAAGGAGTTCCTCCACTTCCTCAAGGAGCACCCGCTGGGGGCCCAGAGCGTGCTCATCTTCATCATCCAGCGGCTGCTGGAGAAGCTCTCCTTCGCCAACAAGGAGCTCGCCTACGAGCGCCAGCACTTCCTTGCCCAGCAGCAGGTGGAATCGGTGATCGATGAGTTCTTCTCCTAGCCCGAAAAAGGCTCTCTGCCTCGCTGGCGCTCGGCAGGGAGCCTTTTTCGGGTATTGGTGAAAAGTGTGTGGGACCCTGATCGGGCCACCTCTGGTTACCACGCTCTGCGTGGTAACCCGGCCTCCACGTTGGCACCTGCGTTGGGTCTGGACGCTCCGCGTCGGCATCGCCCTTAGGGCCCGCGAAAGAATAACTTCCTGTTTTGGGACGTCGAGACGCCCGTCCGGCAAGGCGCGCAAAGGGGCGCATACTCGTTGTATGCAACCCTTTGCGCAACGCCGCCGGGCGGAGTGGCTCGGCGTCCCAAAACAGGAAGTTATTCTTTCGCGGGCCCTTACCCCGACCGCCTTGCTCCAATCACGACGCAGAGCGTCCAACGCCGCCGGTTACGACGCGGAGCGTCGTAACCAGGGGAGCTTGGTATTGGGGAGGGGGCGCCGAGGAGAGGAGGCGCACCGGCTTCCGCATGGCACTTTCACGGCCCGTACTCATGGCGCCCCACCGCCAACCGCTTGTAATTACGCACCATGATGATGGCCTTGAGCACCGTGGGGTGGTCGACCGCCGCCACGTCGAGGCCGATGCGGATCGGCCACGGATCGAACTCGCCGTCGGGGATCTCGATGAAATTGGGCCGGAGCGGCTCCTCCCCGGCCTGCGCAATCACCGTCGCCTCCCAGGTGACCTCCGCGCCGCGCCACCGCCCACGGAAGCGGAAGGTCGCCTCGCGACCACCGAGTGGTGTCAGCGCCTGATACTCCGGAATCTCCATCCCATCAGTATTTCATCCCGCAGCCATCGAAAAAAGCCTACGCCCGACCAGCGAATTTCCGACCCATTTAATTGGGAACGCCCCACCCCCATACTTTCAGTATTACTCCGGACCCACAGGAGCGTTCCCATGCAAGGCCCGAAGATCACCACCGCGATTCCGCGCAAACGCTACGAGCTCGGCCCCTACGGCGTGGTCGTGCTGGGCGAGGTGGAGAGTCCCGACCCGATCACCTATCTGCACATCCTCGCCCTGGTCCCCGAGGGGGCGAGCGATCCCCACGTCTACGTCACCTGCGAGCGCACCGCCGGCGGCGATACCCGCTTCCGGGTCATCGCCGAGGGCGTCGATCAGGTGCTTCCCCTGGCCGAGGCGTGCGGTTCGGTGGAGGACTTCGCCAAGACCGCCCTGCGGGTGATCCAGGAGGCGATGGGGATGACCGAGGTGACCCCGGTGCCGGTGATGTGACCTTCGGCGCTTGGCTCGACCGCCTGCTCGGGGTTCACTGCCTGCTCTGCCGGGCGCCTGTGGCGGCGGCAGCCGGCACCCCGCTTTGCGAGGGTTGCCTCGAAGAGCTGCCGATCCCTGCCCGCGCTGTGCGGCGCCCCTGCCGCCAGAGAATGACGGCCTCTGCGGCCCCTGTCTGCGCCGACCGCCGCCGTGGGACGGTGCCTTCGCCCCGTTGCGCTATGCCTCGCCGGTCGATCGGCTGGTCCAGCGTTTCAAGTTCAACGGCGGTCTCGTCGACGGTCGGCTCCTCGCCCACCTGTTGATCGATGGGGCGGTGGCCCGAGAGACGGCGCGACCGGAGTTGATCCTGCCGGTGCCGCTGCACCCCGCCCGTCTGCGCCGACGGGGATTCAACCAGTCCCTGGAGTTGGCCCGGCCGCTGGCCGAGGCGCTGGCGATCCCTGTGGATTTCGCGCTCTGCGCGCGCATCCGCAACACCGCGGTACAGTCCCAGCTCCCGGCCAAGGCGCGCCGTGCCAACGTTCGCGGCGCCTTCGCCCTGCGCGGTCCGCTGCCAGCCGCCCACGTGGCGCTGGTCGACGACGTCCTCACCACCGGTCACACCGCCGCCGAGCTGGCCCGCCTGCTGAAAGGGGCGGGCGCGGAAAGGGTCGAGGTATGGACGCTGGCTCGTGCCGGCGGGGAGTAGGAAGAGTCTTCAACGCAAGGGCGCGAAGACGCAAAGGTTGCAAAGGGCAAAAAATCTTTGCGTTCTTCGCGACCTTTGGCCTTTGCGTTGGATGTTATGTCTTCAGCCCGTAGTCCCGCGCGCCGAACAGCGCGGTGCCGACGCGTACCAGGGTGGCGCCCTCGGCGATCGCCGCCTCCAGGTCGTCGGACATCCCCATGGAGAGGGTGTCGAGGGAGAGCCCCCGGTGATTGAGTCGCTCCATCGCCTCGCACAGGGCGCGGAAGGGCGCGCGTTGCGCTTCGAGTCCCGTGCTGCGGGCAGGGATGCACATCAGGCCGCGCAACCGCAGGTTGGGTAGTGCGGCCACCGCTTCCGCCAGGGCGGGCAGCTCTTCCAGGCTGCAGCCGGACTTGCTCGCTTCGGCGCTGACGTTGACCTGGAGGCAGAGGTTGAGCGGCGACATTCCCGCCGGCCGCTGGTCGGAGAGGCGTTGGGCGATCTTAAGCCGGTCGACGGTGTGCAACCAGTGGAAGTGTTCGGCCACCGGGCGGGTCTTGTTGGATTGAAGGGGGCCGATGAAGTGCCACTCCAGGTCCTCCAGCGTCTTCAATGTCTCGATCTTGACCAGGGCGTCCTGCAGGTAGTTCTCGCCGAAGGCGCGCAAACCTGCGCGGTAGGCTGCCTCCACCGCCTCGATCGGCTTGGTCTTGCTCACCGCCAGCAGCTTCACGCTCCCGGCGGGGCGTCCGAAACGCGCCTCGGCGGCGCGGATCCGGGCCTCGACGGCGGCGATGTGGGCGGCGATTTCGTTGGGTTCGGTCTGCGTCTTGCCTGTCATCGGTATAGGCGATAAGTTACGTGGTCGATTGGCCCGGCCAACATAATCAGAATTGCCCAGGGGAACAAGATGGATATCGCGCAGCTGCTCGCCTTCAGTGTCAAGAACGGTGCCTCCGACCTGCACCTCTCCGCCGGGCTGCCGCCGATGATCCGCGTCGACGGCGACGTGCGCCGGGTCAACCTGCCGGCGATGGATCATACCGAAGTTCATGACATGGTCTACGACATCATGAACGACAAGCAGCAGAAGGACTACGAGGAGTTCCTGGAGACCGACTTCTCCTTCGAGGTGCCCGACCTGGCGCGCTTCCGCGTCAACGCCTTCAACCACAACCGCGGCGCCGGCGCGGTGTTTCGTACCATCCCCTCGAAGATCCTCTCGCTCGAACAGCTCAACGCCCCGGCCAGCTTCAAGACCATCGCCGATACCCCCCGCGGGGTGGTGCTGGTGACCGGCCCCACCGGCTCCGGCAAGTCGACCACCCTGGCGGCGATGGTCGACTACAAGAACAACACCGAGTACGGCCACATCCTCACCATCGAGGACCCCATCGAATTCGTCCACGAGTCGAAGAAGTGTCTGGTCAACCAGCGCGAGGTGCATCGCGACACCCTCGGCTTCAACGAGGCGCTGCGCTCGGCCCTGCGCGAGGACCCCGACGTGATCCTGGTGGGCGAGATGCGTGACCTGGAGACCATTCGTCTGGCGCTCTCCGCGGCGGAGACCGGCCACCTGGTGTTCGGCACCCTGCACACCTCCTCGGCGGCGAAGACCGTCGACCGTATCGTCGACGTCTTCCCCGCCGCCGAGAAGGACATGGTCCGCGCCATGCTTTCCGAGTCGCTGCGCGCGGTGATCTCGCAGACCCTGCTGAAGAAGAAGGGCGGTGGCCGGGTGGCGGCCCACGAGATCATGATCGGCACCCCCGCGATCCGCAACCTGATCCGCGAGAACAAGATCGCCCAGATGTACTCGGCGATCCAGACCGGCCAGCAGTACGGCATGCAGACCCTCGACCAGAACCTCAAGGAGCTGGTGGCCAAGGGGGTGGTGTCGCGCGAGGCGGCGGCGTTGAAGGCGGCGAACAAGGACAACTTCATGTAGCCGGCGACGGTGCGCGCCGCCCTCAGTGTTGAATGTCCAGTGCTTGGTATTTAGTGAAAGAGCGCGCTTCGCGCGAAAATTCAGAGCTGGCGGGCGAAGCCCTCATTCACTCAACACTAAACATTCAACACTGATCCGATCCCACAGGATGGCTCGGTGCCCATCGCAACCACCACCCCAAAAACCGGCACCCCCAACATCAAGAACCCCGGAGGATCCAGCCGTGGATCGCACGCAAGCCACCAAGTTCATGCTCGACTGCCTGCGCATGATGCTCACCAAGGAGGCCTCGGACCTCTTCATCACTGCCGGCTTTCCCGCCGCCGTGAAGGCCCACGGCAAGATGACCCCGCTCAACGATCAGGTGCTCTCCGGTCAGCAGACCAACATGCTGGTGCGCTCGATCATGAACGACAAGCAGATCAAGGAGTTCGACGCCACCAAGGAGTGCAACTTCGCCATCGCCCCGAAGGGCATCGGCCGCTTCCGCGTCAACGCCTTCATCCAGCGCGCCAGCGCCGGCATGGTGCTGCGTACCATCACCACCGAGATCCCCGACTTCGACAAGATGGGGCTGCCCAAGGTGTTGAAGGAGCTGGTGCTGAAGAAGCGCGGCCTGGTCCTGGTGGTCGGCGGTACCGGTTCCGGTAAATCGACCACCCTGGCGGCGATGCTCGGCGTGCGCAACAAGGAGACCCACGGCCACATCATCACCATCGAGGACCCGGTGGAGTACGTCCACCCCCACGTCAACTGCCTGATCACCCAGCGCGAGGTGGGCGTCGACACCGATTCCTGGGACAACGCCCTGATCAACACCCTGCGCCAGGCCCCCGATGTGATCCTGATCGGCGAGATCCGTCAGCGCGAGACGATGGAGCACGCCATCAACTTTGCCGAGACCGGCCACCTGGCGTTGTCCACCCTGCACGCCAACAGCGCCAACCAAGCCCTCGATCGCATCATCAACCTCTTTCCCGAGGAGCGCCGGGCGCAACTGCTGATGGACCTCTCGCTCAACCTCCAAGCGGTGGTCTCCCAGCGACTGCTGCCCAGGGTGGGCGGCGGCCGGGTCGCCGCCATCGAGATCCTGATCAACTCGCCGCTGATCCAGGACCTGATCTTCAAGGGCGACGTCCACGGCATCAAGGGGATCATGCAGAAGTCGGCCGAGCTGGGCATGCAGACCTTCGACATGGCGCTGTTCGACCTCTACGAGGCGGGACTGATCACCTACGAGGACGCCATGCGCAACGCCGACTCGATGAACGAGCTGCGCCTGAAGATCAAGCTGGAGGGTTCCGAGGCGAAGGGCAAGGATCACATGTCCGAGCTGGAGGGGCTGGAGATCGTCAAGGACGAAGATTGATTTTTCGCGCGAACGGCCCTGCCGGCGTCGGGTGTGGTGGGGCGCGAAAAATCAATAATGTTTAACGATGAGTGCTTAGTGTTTAGTGAGTCCGCGCTGTGCAATCATGCTGCCGTCGCCTCTTCACTAAACACCGAACACCAAGCACTCAACACTACTCCAGCGGAGTGACTCGATGGACGTAAAGCCTTACCTCGACATGATGATCAAACACGACGCCTCCGACCTGTTTTTTACGGTCGGCGCCCACGTGAAGATCAAGATCGACGGCATCATCAAGTCGGTGGGAAATACCGTGCTCACCCCCGACATCGCCAAGGCGGCGGTGATCTCGGTGATGAACGACGAGCAGATCCGCAAGTTCGAGGAGGAGTGGGAGGTGGACTTCGCCATCGCCCACGGCAAGGGGCGGTTTCGCGTCAACGCCTTTCACCAGCGCGGCACCGCCGGCATGGTGTTGCGCTACATCAAGAACGACATCCCCACCACGGCGGACCTCAAACTGCCGGAGATCCTGCCCGAGCTGATCATGCACAAGCGCGGCATCATCCTGATGGTGGGCGGTACCGGCTCGGGCAAGTCGACCACCCTGGCCGCCATGCTCGACCACCGCAACAAGAACTCCACCGGTCACATCCTCACCATCGAGGACCCGGTGGAGTTCGTCCATCCCCATCAGAAGTCGCTGATCAATCAGCGCGAGGTGGGCGTTGACTCGAAGAGCTACCACGCCGCCCTGAAAAGCTCTCTGCGCCAGGCCCCCGACGTGATCCTGATCGGCGAGATCCGCGAGCGGGAGACCATGGAGGCGGCGATCGAGCTCTCCGGTACCGGCCACTTGGCGATCTCCACCCTGCACGCCAACAACGCCTCCCAGGCGCTCGACCGGATCATCAACATGTTCCCGGCCGATCTGCACAAGCAGCTCTTCATGGACCTCTCGCTGAACATGCGGGCGATCATCTCCCAACGGCTGATCCGCACCGTCGAGGGCAAGCGCTGCGCGGCGATCGAGATCCTGGTCAACACCCCGCACATCGCGGACCTGATCATGGAGGGCAAGGTGGATGACGTGAAGGAGGCGATGGCCGAGTCGAGCGACGGCGGCATGCAGACCTTCGACACCGCCCTCTACGACCTCTACAAGGCGGGGCGCATCACCATGGACGAGGCGATCAAGAACGCCGACTCCCCGGCCAACCTGGAGGCCCGTATCCATTTCGGGTGAAGTGGATTTTTGCCACGAAGAGAAGATTGGGATTGGGCTTCGGTTGTCGAGTGCGTTGGGGTTGCCCGGTTGCATCGCTGTCCTCGGGAAAGGGTTTGATTTAACACGAAGGGCACGAAGGGCACGAAGGAAGAGGCACGAAGGACACGAAGGGGGTGAGTAACTGTTTCCTTTGCTGTGCGGTGCAGACGTGGGCGTTGGGCGTTGTCGAGGGGTGGGGTGAAAGAGGGGGATGTGTTTCGTTCCGGCTCGAAGCTCTTGCTATAGGGCGCCCCGCGGGCGCCGTGCCGAGCGAAACTGCCTCCGTTCGGATGCGTGGACGGCGCCCGCGGGGCTCCCTATGAGCCCTCTTCTTCTCTTCGTGTTCTTCGTGCCTCTTCCTTCGTGCTCTTCGTGTTAAATAACAGCGTCGAATCGAAGGTGGGCGTAATTTCTCGGGAGGGAGAGTGGCGGGGCATCCGCCCAGTGAGCATACAAAGACTTCGTGGTGAAGATTCCCGAATTCAGCCGGCGGCGGCGGGCAGGCCGGCGGCCAGTTCCAGCTGCTCCAGGGCGATCACCGAGCGCACCAGCTCGGGCAGCGAGTCGACGCCCATCTTGTCCATCACCTTGGCGCGATGGACCTCGACGGTGCGGTAGCTGATGTCGAGCCGCTTGGCGATCTCCTTGTTGGAGATCCCCTCCACCACCAGGGCGAGCACTTCGCGTTCGCGCGGCGAGAGGGTGTTGAGCCGCTCCTTGACGTCCACCGCGAGGGTGCGGGCGCGGCGGGTCCGCTCATCCACCGACAACGCCTTCTGCACGCTCTCCAGCAGTTCCTGCTCGTTGAACGGCTTCTGTACGAAGTCCAGCGCCCCGCTCTTCATCGCGCGCACCGCCATCGGCACGTCGCCGTGGGCGGTCATCATGATCGTCGGCAGGTAAACGTCCCGCTCGTTGAGCTTCTTCATCAGCTCCAGCCCGCTCATCTCCGGCATCCGCACGTCGAGCACCAGGCAGCCCGAGCGGCTGCCGTCGAAGGTGCTGAGGAACTCGGTGGGTGAGGTGTAGGTCTCCACCGGGATATCGATGGAGCTGATCAGCCACTTGAGGGATTCGCAGACGATCTCGTCGTCATCCACTACAAAGACAGTTGTATTTTCTTTCATATCCTGCAATTCCCCCTGTGGCGACAAGGCTCTTTGTTTCAGCAAGGGTGGTCAATATGTGACCGCCACAGTTTCAATGGGTAGATAGTGTAGTCGCTTGTGTAAAGTATGACGAAATTATCGTCTGTGCTCAGTGAAAATACGGGCTGTTTACCCGGTTTTTCCTTGCGTATGGTCAGGAAGTTGAGCGAATTTCTTACAAATGCTTATTGGGATTCGTGACGATTACTAAGCCGCGGAAAGATCGAGATCGCGCCAGATCCGTGAGGTGGTCCCTGCCTGATTCATCGAGTAGAAGTGGAGGCCCGGGGCCCCTGCGTCGAGCAGTCGGCGACACAGCTCGACAGTCACTTCCAGGCCGAAGGCGCGCAGCGACTCCAGGTCGTCGCCGTAGGCTTCCAGGCGCAGACGCAGCCAGCGGGGGATCTCGGCACCGCACATGGCAGAGAAACGGGCCAGCTGCTTGATGTTGGTGATCGGCATGATGCCCGGGACGATCGGGATCTCGACACCGCGCCGTTCACACTCCTCGACGAAGCGCAGGTAGGCGTCGAGATTGTAGAAATATTGGGTGATCGCGGCGTTTGCTCCGGCCTTCACCTTGCGGGCGAAATTGTCCAGATCGGCGCTCGCCGACGCGGCCTGCGGGTGGAACTCCGGGTAGGCGGCCACCTCGATGTGGAAGTGGTCGCCGGTCTCCGCGCGAATGAATTCCACCAGCTCGTTGGCGTAGAGAAAGTCGCCCCCCTCGCGCATCCCCGAGGGCATGTCGCCACGCAGGGCGACGATCCGTTTCACCCCCATATCGACGTATTGGTCGAGGATGGCGCGGATGCTTTCGCGGCTGCCGCCGATGCAGGAGAGGTGCGGGGCGGTGTCGAGGCCGGCGGCGAGGGTCTCGCGCACCGTCTCCAGGGTCCCCTCCTGGGTGGAGCCGCCGGCACCGAAGGTGACCGAGACGTACTTGGGGCTGAGCTTGGCCAGCTCCTCGCGCGCGGTGCGCAGCCGCGCCAGCCCCTCCTCGCCCTTCGGCGGGAAGAACTCGATACTGAACTGTTTGGGATGCCTACGTTGCGATTCCATCTTTTCAGCCCTGATTGGGTGTGGGAGATGAAACGCAGAGAACGCAGAGGCGCAGAGAACGCAAAGGAAGAAAATTGATTAATGGAATTCGGGGGGGGGCGAGCGAGTCGCCCCCCCTCGGCTTCCAGGCAATCAACTGATTTCTTCTCTGCGTTCTCTGCGTCTCTGCGTCCTCCGCGTTCCCTTCCAGAGCGCTACGTAGTGAATTAGTAGCGGTAGTGGTCGGGCTTGTAGGGGCCCTCGACGGGGACGTCGATGTAGTCGGCCTGGGTCTGGGTGAGGGTGGTGAGATGCGCGCCGATCTTCTTCAGGTGGAGGCGGGCGACCTTCTCGTCGAGCACCTTGGGCAACACGTAGACCTTGTTCTCGTAGTCCTCGCCCTTGGTGAAGAACTCGATCTGCGCCAGCACCTGGTTGGTGAAGGAGGCGGACATCACGAAGCTGGGGTGGCCGGTGGCGCAGCCCAGATTCACCAGTCGGCCCTCGGCGAGGATGGTGATCTTCTTGCCGTCGGGGAAGATCACGTGGTCCACCTGGGGCTTGATGTTCTCCCACTCGTATTTGCGCAGGGAGGAGATGTTGATCTCGGAGTCGAAGTGGCCGATGTTGCAGACGATCGCCTCGTTCTTCATCTTCACCATGTGGTCGTGGTCGATGACGTTGACGTTGCCGGTGGTGGTGACGAAGATCTCGCCGATCTCGCACGCCTCCTCCATGGTCACCACGCGGTAGCCCTCCATCGCCGCCTGCAGGGCGCAGATCGGGTCGATCTCGGTGACCAGGGTGGTCGCGCCCATGCCGCGGAAGGCCTGGGCGCAGCCCTTGCCGACGTCGCCGTAGCCGAGCACCACGGCGATCTTGCCGGCGACCATCACGTCGGTGGCGCGCTTGATGCCGTCGAGCAGCGACTCGCGGCAGCCGTAGAGGTTGTCGAACTTGGACTTGGTGACCGAGTCGTTGACGTTCATCGCGGGGAACAGCAGCTCGCCGGCCTTGGCCATGTGGTAGAGGCGGTGGACGCCGGTGGTGGTCTCCTCGGTGACGCCGCGGACGTTGCCGGCGATCTCCGTCCACATGCCGGGATTGCTCTCCAGGTTGCGCTTGAGCACGCCGAGGATCGCCACGTACTCCTCGTTGTCGCCCTCCTTGGGCTCGGGGACACTGCCTGCCTTCTCGAACTCGACGCCCTTGTGCAGCAGCAGGGTGGCGTCGCCGCCATCATCCAGGATCATGTTGGCGGTTTGACCGCCAGGCCATTTGAAGGCCTGCTCGGTGCACCACCAGTACTCCTCGATGGTCTCGCCCTTCCAGGCGTAGACCGGCACGCCGCTGGCGGCGATGGCGGCGGCGGCGTGGTCCTGGGTGGAGAAGATGTTGCACGACACCCAGCGCACCTCGGCACCGAGGGCGACCAGGGTCTCGATCAGCACCGCGGTCTGGATGGTCATGTGCAGGGAGCCCATGATGCGGGCGCCCTTGAGCGGCTGGCTGGCGCCGTACTCCTCGCGCAGGGCCATCAGGCCCGGCATCTCGGTCTCGGCAATGGCGATCTCTTTGCGGCCCCACTCGGCCAGGGAGATGTCGGCGACTTTGTAGTCGGTGAACTCGGCGTTCATGACGGTTCTTCCTTATTGGTCGAATGAGCGCCGTTGGAAAAAGAAGGACCCTCTTCGAGCCTGGCGGAAACCCGTTGCAGCGCTCCTCGATGAGGGTTGGGATGAAAAACGCAGAGGACGCAAAGACGCAGAGAGCGCAAAGAAGAGATTGAAATGAATCCCTCTTCTCCGCGTTCTTTGCGTCTCTGCGTTCTCCGCGTTGATTTTCAGGACGTCAGATTCAGGCCCCCGCGGCATCGCGCAGGATGTCGGCCTTGTCGGTGCGCTCCCAGGTGAAGTGCTCCTCCTCGCGGCCGAAGTGGCCGTAGGAGGCCGAGTCGGCGTAGCGCGGCTTGAGCAGGTCGAGCATGGTGACGATGCCGCGCGGGCGCAGGTCGAAGTGCTCGCGCACCAGCTGGGTCAGGGCGGCTTCGTCGAGCTTGCCGGTGCCGAAGGTCTCGACCATCACCGAGGTGGGCTCGGCCACGCCGATGGCGTAGGAGACCTGGATCTCGCAGCGCTCGGCCAACCCCGCGGCGACGATGTTCTTGGCGATGTAGCGGCAGGCGTAGGCGGCGGAGCGGTCCACCTTGGTCGGATCCTTGCCGGAGAAGGCGCCGCCGCCGTGGCGGGCCATGCCGCCGTAGGTGTCGACGATGATCTTGCGCCCGGTGAGGCCGCAGTCGCCCACCGGGCCGCCGATGACGAAGCGGCCGGTGGGGTTGATGAAGAACTTGGTCTCCGCGCTGATCCACTCGGCGGGCAGCACCGGCTTGATGATCTCGTCCATCACCGCCTCGGCGAGGTCCTTCTGGGCGATCTCGGGGGCATGCTGGGTGGAGAGCACCACCGCATCGATACCCACCGGCTTGCCGTCTTCGTAGTGGAAGGTGACCTGACTCTTGGCATCCGGGCGCAGCCACGGCAGCACGCCGTTCTTGCGCACCTCGGCCTGGCGCTTCACCAGACGGTGGGCGTAGGTGATCGGTGCCGGCATCAGCACGTCGGTCTCGTTGCTGGCGTAGCCGAACATCATTCCCTGGTCGCCGGCGCCCTGCTCGTGATCCTCGCTCTCATCGACGCCCATGGCGATGTCACCGGACTGCTTGCCGATGGCGTTGAGCACCGCGCAGGACTCCCAGTCGAAGCCCATGTCGGAGCTGTTGTAGCCGATCTTCTTCACCGTGCCGCGGATGATCTCCTCCATATCGACCCAGGCGGAGGTGGTGATCTCGCCGGCGACGATCACCATGCCGGTCTTGACCAGCGTTTCGCAGGCCACGCGCGCGCGCGCGTCTTCGGTCAGCAGGGCGTCGAGAATGGCGTCGGAGATCTGGTCGGCGACCTTGTCGGGGTGGCCCTCGGAGACCGACTCCGAAGTGAAAAGACGGGATTCGCTCATGGGTGGATAGTCCTAATTCTGCAGGTTGTCGTTGCGCTGAGCGGGAATGAAAAAAAACCCGCGTGGTTTGAGGGGGCGCCAAGCGGGTTTCAGTGAGATTCCGATCCTTCGCTTTAGCCGTATTTGTTTAGGGGATTTTCCCCCTGGCGCCCGCAATCTGACTCAAATCGGCGCCGGGTTCCCGATTATCGGGAATCGCCGGGGAGAGTCAAGACCGGGGTGGCTGGGGGATGGGGGCGACGTGCCGCACTTACAATAAGGTGTATGGAACGAGATTGCGGCGAGCGACCGGAGTA
>NZ_BAAHXB010000040.1:0-46594 GCF_054657215.1 Endothiovibrio diazotrophicus | reverse complement strand
GGCCGCTCCTACAAAGGGGGGGCATAAGCCCCCCCCGCCTGCCCAAGATGCAAGAAGGAGAGGCCTTCGCCTGAAGCCTCAATCCCACCCCTGTGTGCAATCGAGATTGGTCCACACCTGCTTCAACCCGGGAAAACCGTCCTCCAGCATCACCTGCAGCGGCGGTCGCTTGACGAACTTGGTGCTGGTGTTGCGCAGCCAGAGATAACCGGCGCCGGGGTTGAGCGGGTTGAGCAACATCAGCGACTCGCGGATGCCGAGGATGTGGCGCACCCGCTCCATCACCAGCGGGTCCTCGGGCAGCGGGGTGCCGTGCTTGTAGCGGCTGAGATGACGCGCCTTGGTGGTCGCCGGCAACCCCAGCAGGGTGATCATCTGCTCCTCGGTCAATCGCCATTCGGCGAAGATCTGCATCACCAGTTCGGCGAGCTGCTTGCGCTCCTCTTCGGTGAACTCGATACTCATTCGATTGACTCCCTCCCCGACCCGGTCGGGGATCTTGCAGGGCGCGGCGGGCGGATCGCGGGGCTTCGAAACGAACCCCGAAGGGAGGAACGGAACGAGGGAGACGAAACCGCGAGCCGTCGCGGTGTGGATTTCAGGAGCCTGTCGGACGATGGGTGAATCGGCCGCGAAAGCGGCATGCCCCCCATCGCCCGACAGGCTCCAGGTCAGTTGGCAATATTCTACTAAAACCGTCGGAAAATATCGCCCCCCATGCAGAGCGCGCCCCCCGTCGACGAACTCTCCCCCTTCTACCGGCGGGAGGGCGAGCACTACCTGATCGAGATCAAGCTGAGCGACCTCCAGCGGCTGTTCAACTCCCTCGACCCCTCCCCCTTCATCGAGAAGGACCTCAACGACGATGCCGAGGCGTACATCGTCGAGGTGGCCCGGGAGCTGCCGTCCCGGGCCAAGCTGAAGCTGGTGATCTACCTGCCGGAGGCGCAAACGGCGGAACGGCAGGACGAGCCGGCCATGGCCGTGCGCCACTACTTCGACTACCGCTACCAGGCGCTCGGGCGCGACCTGCGCCACAAATTGCGCAACGGACGCAAGAGCCTGGTGGTGGGCGTGGTGGTGCTCTTCTTCGGCATCGCCGGCTACCAGGCGGTGGGCCGCTTCGGCGGCGACGGGGTGTGGTGGGAGATCCTTGCCGAGGGGCTGATGATCGGCGGCTGGGTGGCGATGTGGCGACCGCTGGAGACCTTCCTCTACGACTGGTGGCCGATCGATCAGAACCGCAAGCTCTACAACCGGCTGCGCACCATGGTGGTGGAGATCCGGGACACGAAACGGTCATCGCCCGTTCACGGCGGCGTCACACCGCAGCCCTAGGTTTCAGGGTCATCGATCACAGATCCAACCGAAGGAGCCGCGTGATGAAGCACACGCACAACGAGGGCGTATGGGACGCCCCTGAAGTCGGTACCCGCTACCGCGACGGCGACGGCCGTCAGTTCCTGGTCTTCTCGCTCACCACCGACTACATCTACGTCGAGTACGGCAGCGGCGAGATCAACGTCCTGTGCCGCCCCGAGTGGCCGCGCATCGAGCCCTACCGGTTACCTGAACCCGCCTGGAACAACGGGCCGGCGATGAGCTACGCACCGGCCTGAGCGGAGCGCGCCGGGCCGACGGCGGTTCAGTCGCCGCCCCCTCCGTCCCCTCCCCCATCGAAACCACCGCCGTCGCCACCCGCCATGCCGTCTCCCGGGACCACCAACCCGGCCCGCCACAACTGATAATACACGTAGAGGCCGGCGACAACGCTGACCAGCGGCAGCACGACACTGTCATAGGCCGACAGGCTGGTCAGGTCGGCGTGGTAGCCGGCGGCCAGCGCCACCGCCATCCCGATCGCCGCCCGTATCCCCGCCACGCCGAAGAAACCCAACACGATCAGCAGCGGCCCGCCCAGCCCGGCCGGTGGCCCGCCCCCCTCCACCAGCGACAGGTAGCCGCCGTAGAGGATCAACGCGGTGGCGACCAGCCGGATCAAGGGAGCCGCAGGGTCGTGATTCCGCGGGCACAGTGGACGTGGAGATCGAACGCTACCTCTTCAGGGAACTCCTGGGAGATCACCCAGATCTGGCTCAGCTCGTCGCTCAGCTCCGGCAACACCCCCAGCGAGCTGCGCATCCGTGCCATGTCGAAGAAGGCGAAGGGTTCGTCGAGGAACAGGAACTGGCGCGCCAGGCCGGCGGTCTCCACCAGCTCCTGGGAGAGCGCCAGACGCACCGCCAGCATGATCTGGCGCTGGGTGCCGCTGGAGATCTCGTCGAGCTCCAGGAAGTCCTGTTTCTCGGTGGAGAAGACCCGCACCTTCAGTTCGTCGTCGATCTGCAGGTGCTCGTAGCGCCCCTCGGTAAGCCGCGGCAGGGTCTCCGCCACCAGCTTGCGGGTCTCCCGATTGAAGCGCTGGGTGGTGTGACGGAAGGAGCCGGCGAGTAGATCGCGGGCGAGTTCGCGCCGATCGATCGCCTCGCGATGGCGCTCGATCCGCGTCGGCATGTGGGCAAGCAGCGTGCGCAGCTCATCGGCCTGGCGCCGCCGTTCCCGCTCCTCCGCGATGCGGCTCTCCACCTCGGCCAGCGCCTCGCGGATGGTGGCCATGCCCTGCTCGATCGCCGCCACCTCGTCCACCGCCGAGACCGCCAGCTGACGCATCGCCGCATCGAAACCGGCGACGTCGCTCGCCAGCCGTTCACGCAGTCCGCCGAGCCACTCCTCGTCAAGCAGCTCCGCGCCGGGACCGTCGAGGAATCCCTGTAGCGCCTCGGCGATCCCCTCGTCCTCCAGTTCCTTCAAGTAGGCCACCGCTTCGGGCAGCGGACGGCGATCGATGCCGTCGAGGCTCTCCGCCTCCACCTGCACCGCCGCCAGCCGCGCCTCCAGCGCCGCCAGGTCGGCCGCCTCGCGCCGCATCCGTCCGCCCAGCGCGAGCGAACGCAGCCAGGCGAGCAGGAACAGCACCACCAGCACGCCGAAGGCGTGAGGCAGCCAGGGCAGGTAGTCGGTCTCCCAGCCAGGCACGAAGGTGTGCAGATACCCGCGCAGGACTCCACTCTCCGCCCGCTCCGGCTCCAGCACCAGCAGCCACCAAGCGGCGCCGGCGGCTCCACCGAGAAGGAAGGTGAGCAGGGCGAGGAAGCGGTCCAACCCGCGGCGCCGGCCGAGGGAGCGGAGGCGACGGCCGGCGTCGGCGATCCGCGTCCCCAGCGTCTTCCCCTCCTCCGCTTCATCCTCGCCGAGCAACGCCCCAAGCTCGCCGCGGTAGACGGCGATCCGCTCACGCAGCGGCTCGAAGGCGGTGCGGCGCTCGGCGACCCCGTCGGCCAGCCCCTGCAACGCGGCGATCGCCTCATCCACCCCTTCGGTGTCGGCATACTGCTCGCGCTGCCCATCGAGCCAGCCGCCCAGCGCCTCGGCGTGCTCCTCCCAGCGACGGCAGGAGGTGCCGCGATCGGCGCCCAGCAGCAGCTGGGCGACCTTCGCCAACTCCTCCGAACTCTCCCGGGTAAGACCGGGCACCGCCAGCCACTCCTCGCGTGCCTCCTCCTGCTCCCGCTCCTCCGCGAGGCGTCCATCCCGCTCCTGCTCCAGCCGCTCCAGGCCGTCCTCCTGCACCCCCAGTGCCTCGATCCGGGATTCGATCTCGGCGATCTCCTGCTCGATGCCGATGATCCGCTCCTGCTCGCCGAGGATCTCGCCGGCCAGCGCCTCGGAGACCGCCTCCAGCGGCGCCACCCCGGCGATCACCTTGACGGCATGGCTGTGGGGGTGGGGCGCGGTGATCTCCCGTTGGGCGAGATAGAAGGATTCGACGAACTCGTCGAAGCCGAAACCGATCCGCTCCATCACGGCTTCGAGCACCGCCTCGCTTCCCTTGGCCACCTCCTCGCCGGCGACACTCAGCAGCGCCCCGTGGTTGCCCTCCACGTCGATGTGACGTTCCAACCGGCAGCGCACGCCGTCGCGGCCGGTGAACTCGATCTCCACCCGGCCCCGGCTCTGGTTCCAACGGATCACCTTGGCGATGCGCCCGGGCCCGAGGGAGAAGGTGCGGCCGAACAGCGCGAAGCAGATGGTCTCGCCGATGGTGCTCTTGCCCGACTCGTTCTCCCCGCTGATCGCGAACAGCCCGCGCTCCGGCAGGTCATCGATGGCGAGGCTCTCGTACTTGAGGATGTTCTCGGCGCGTAGCGCGTGGATGATCATGCCGCATCCCCCCCATCGCCGCGCAGCTTGCCGAGGACCAGCTGGATCGCCGCGTCATAGCGTCCCTGGTCGAAATCGGCCTCCGAGTAGCGGCGCCGCTGCAGCTCCTGCTCGCAGTAGGCGAGGAAGTCTTCGACGGCGCCTTCGCGCTCCTTTTCCGTCAGGTGGATTTTGCTCTCGGGCATGATGCGGCCTCGGCGGGGATGGGTGGCCGACTATTCTCCCCTCTGTGGGGTGGGGGGTTCAAGGCGTGGAGAGACCGGGGGGGGACACCACCCTCCGCAAG
Source organism: Endothiovibrio diazotrophicus (assembly GCF_054657215.1). Taxonomy (NCBI): domain Bacteria; kingdom Pseudomonadati; phylum Pseudomonadota; class Gammaproteobacteria; order Chromatiales; family Thioalkalispiraceae; genus Endothiovibrio; species Endothiovibrio diazotrophicus. The sequence goes on along the minus strand of NZ_BAAHXB010000040.1, from coordinate 42,087 downwards.
GGCGGGCGGTATGAAGAGGTGCCCCTTCCGTGGGGCGGAGGCATCCCTGCCTGTTTCATCCATGCACGCCGGGCGTCCCTGCCCGGCGTGGACTGCGCACCGTCGTGTGACGACGGGTCTCCCTCCGTGGAGCGCGCCGTCCACCCTCCCTTCAACGGTCGACGAGCGGGGTTTGTGAACCGGGAACGGCATGCGCGCCGGCACAAAAAAAAAGACCGCCCGAGAGCGCAAAAAGGGGAAAACGCCCTGGACGGCCTCCTGGCACGACCAGGAAAAAACGCACCAATCAGACCTCATTTGCCAAGCGGCGGGGCGTTGTTGCCAATACCCCGCGAACCGGCTCCTAATCAGACGAGCGGGCCGGGAGCGGTGTGAATCCGCCGAAAACAAAAGAGGGCGCCGTACGGCGCCCCCCTGGCTGGCAAAGAGTGAACGCGGCCACTCACATTCCCGGCGGCGGCTCCATCAGCGGCTCCATCTCCGCAGGCCGGGCGTAGTGGGGAAAATCGGGATTGAGCCAGCCACGCGGCGCGATGCGCTCCGGCGGCGGCCGCAGGCGGGAGACGTAGTCCATCACCGCACGGGTATCCCGGACGGAGAAGTCACGCACCTGGCGCACCATCTTCGCATCGGCGTTGCGCCGCTTGCCCAGGCGAATCCACTCGAACTGGCGCAGCAGGTAATTGAAATGCTGGCCGCGAAGGGCCGGGATCGCGTCCTGCTCATCCCCTTCGCCCTCCTTGCCGTGGCAGTCCACGCAGTGCTCCTGGTAGATCTTGCGACCGTGTTCCAGATCGTTGCCGGGACCGACGCCATTGAACGGCGCCATCGGCAGTTGCTCCACATAGCCGGTAACGTCGGCGATGTCCTGCGCCCCGCCGAGGATGTTGGGCAGGGTGAAGGGGTACATGGTGGGGTTGTCGCGGTGACGGTTGCGGATGTCCTCCAACTGCTTGATCAGCACCTTGTGGCGCTGACCGGCGATCTGTGGATAGTAGCCGTCCACCGTCCCCCACCCCTCCGGGCGGTGACAGACCGCGCAGGTGTGGTAGATCCGTTTCCCGTTCTCCAGGTCGGGCTGGAGCGAGAGCGCCTCCTCCATCTCATTGGCTCGGGCGACCCCATCGATCAACGGCAGGACCAACAGGCCCAACAGCAGGGCGCGACAGTTGCGAAACGTTCTGCACATGGCTCCATCCTCTGTCCGGCAATGAAACGACTCCCAGTCTACCCGTCCCGGCAGACGGCAAAAAGGGCGCCGCGGCGCCCTTTCCAAACTTTTGAAAGCGGGCCCCCCCGTCGGCGCTCAGCGCTCGACGGTGGGGCTCTCCCAATGTTTGTTCATGGTGAAGGGGCAGGTGGGGCAGAAGAACATCTCGATCACCCCCGCCCCCGCCAGCATCAGCCCGAGCAGTCCGACGAAGCCGCCCATGCCGGCGAACAGCTCCTCGGTGGGGATCGGCAGGAGCCCGCCCAGGTTCTGCAGATACCAGTGATAACCCTCAAAGCCGGAGTGGATGATGGTCCCCCCGAGCGCCATCAACAGGACCGCGCCGGTGAAGTAGATGAGGACCATGACGGCACGGGATCGTTTTTCGGACATCGAGGGCTCTCCATTGGGTCTGGTGTTGTAGTCTGGTGCTGCAAATATCGGCATGAAAGATTTTTATTACCATAATCAGAAATGTTTTCCAAGCACCGCCGGTACCGGCTGGCCGAAGAGATAGCCCTGGGAGTAGTCGATGCCGAGGCGTTTGACCGCCTCGAACACCGCCTGGTTGTGGACATGCTCGGCCACCACCCGGGCACCGATCTCGTGGGCCAGCTGGGTGATCGCGCGGCAGATGGCGTAGCCGCGGGGGTTGTGGTCGAGGCCCTGGACGAAGCGGCCGTCGATCTTGATGAAGTCGGCCTCCAGGTCGAGCAGGCGGGCGAAGTTGGAGTGCTCGGCGCCGAAGTCGTCGATGGCGATGCGAAAACCCAGCTCGCGCAGCCGGGTGATCTGCTCGGGAACGCTGCCGTCGCGCTCCACGCTCGCCTCCTCCAGCACCTCGAAGATCACCCGGCGGGGCTGGATGTCGAAGCGGGCGGCGTGACCGAGCATCCGCTCGGCGAAACGGCGGTCGTGGAGATCCTCCTCGCTGAGGTTGAGGGAGAACGAATAGGGGGTACCGGAGAAGGCGGCCATGCTGCGTTCGACCATCACCCGGGTGAGGTCGGGGATCAGCCCGCCGAGGCGGGCCGGGGCGATGAAGCGCGCGGGATCGAACACCCGCCCCTCCTCCACCACCCGGGCCAGGCACTCGTACTTGGTCACGCCGCTGCCGTCGTTACGCACGATCGGCTGGAACCACGGAACCACCCGGCCGGCGGCAAGCGCCTCGCGCAACCGGCCGATCCAGGCGACGGTATCGTCCTGATCGCTGGTCACCGGGCAGTCGCCGCCCGCCATGCGCACCCCATCACCCCGCTCGTGGGCGGCCATCAGGGCGTTGCGCGCCAGGTTGACCCCTTCCGGCCCCTGCGCCTCGACCACCGCGAGGGTGACCTTGGGACGGGCGGCCAGTCCCTCCCCCAGCGCCAGCTCGGTGGTGCTGAACAGACCGTGGAGGTGGTGGGCAAAACGTTCCACCCAGGTCAGCCCCGCCCCCGGAAAGGCCAGCGCGAACTCGCCGGCGGAGAGGCGGTAGAGATCGCATTCGCCGGGGCACTCGCGGCGCAGCAGGCGGGCGGTCTCGCGTAGCGCCTCGCTCCCCCGCTCGAAGCCCAGGGCGCGGTTGATGGCTGGCAGGTTGTCGAGATTGAGGAGGACCACCGGCTGCCGGCCGACGCGACCGAGCCGCTCCTCGAAGCGGCGCCGGTTGTAGAGGCCGGTGAGCGGATCGACCGCCAGCGCGCGGCGTTCGCGGACCCGCTCCGCCCCCTGGTAGAGGGCGGCGGCGAGCTGCTCGCGGGCGACCGGCTTGAAGACGAAACCGGCCACCCCGCTCTTCGACACCTCCCCGAGCAACTGGGGGTCGTGGGGCGGGGTGATCAGCACCACCACCTGCTCTGGGCGCCGGTCGAGCAGTTCACGGGCCAGCGCCAGGCCGTCCATACCGGGCAGGGCGACGTCGGCGAGCACCAGATCGGCGGGCCGCTCGCGCAGCAACGCGAGTGCCTCCGGCCCGTCGGCCGCCTCGCGCAGACCGCCGAACAGGTCGGCAACCATCCCGCCGATCCGCTCCCGCTCGCCCGGCTCCGCCGTCACCAGCACCACCGACAGGTCGTGGGTCAGCAGCCGCAGGCTCTCCCGGTCGATCATTTCACCCCCACCCCCCCGCCATCGCCTGGATTCGAGTATATGGGCCGCCGGGAAAGCTGTCGCGGCATAAGGGCTCGCGAAAGAATAACTTCCTGTTTTGGAACGCCGATCTGCCCTCCGCCCGGCGGCGTTGCGCAAAGGGTTGCATACAACGAGTATGCGCCCCTTTGCGCGCCTTGCCGGACGGGCGTCTCGACGTTCCAAAACAAGAAGTTATTCTTTCGCGAGACTAAGGATTCAACGTGGAATGGTTCCCGGGCCGCCGACGAAGAACCAATCAGGCAGGCAGCGAACCGCTTGCTCCTGAGCTTTCGATCCGCATTTCATTTCTAACACGAAGGCCACGAAGAGAGGGGTACGAGGGACACAGAGGCGAAAAATATGTCAGGTACCGGGTGCACCGACGACAGGCAGGGGGATTGCCGTTCCTTTCTCGTTTCCAAGCTCTTTCTCCCTCGTTTCCACGCTCTGCGTGGAAACGCAGCTCTTCGACGCTCCGCGTCGTGTCGAACGAAGGCACGGCGATTCGGTTTCCTGCCCACCTTCCGGACGCAGAGCGTCCAAGGTAGCCGGTTGCGACGCGGAGCGTCGCAACCAGAACAACCAGAACAAACCTTCTCGCTTCCAAGCTCTTCCTCCCTCGTTTCCACGCTCTGCGTGGAAACGCAGCTCTTCGACGCTCTGCGTCGCGCTGAACGAAGGCACGGCGATTCGGTTTCCTACCCACCTTCCGGACGCCGAGCGTCCAAGGTAGCCGGTTGCGACGCGGAGCGTCGCAACCAGAACAAACCTTCTCGCTTCCAAGCTCTTCCTCCCTCGTTTCCACGCTCTGCGTGGAAACGCAGCTCTTCGACGCTCCGCGTCGCGCCGAACGAAGGCACGGCGATTCGATTTCCTGCCCGCCTTCCAGACGCAGAGCGTCCAAGGTAGCCGGTTGCGACGCGGAGCGTCGCAACCAGAACAGCACCGTTCCTTCGTGGCCTTCGTGTTAAAAAAACGCCGAACAACGCCCCCGAACGTTCCGCCGGCGCCGCCCCGCACCGGGCGGCACGAACCGAGCGACAAAACCCTCTTCGTGTTCAGCCCACCCCTTCGACGAAGTAGCCGATGCGCCCCTCGGCGCCGAGGTATTCGTTGATCCGCGACGGGTACTCGCCCGGCTTCAGCACCTCCTCGATGGCCAGTTCGTCGTGTTCGCGCAGCTTCAGGATCAGCGCCTGCTCCTTGGGAATATCGGTGCTGTAGATGAGCAGCTCCGGCTTCAGCAGATCGCGCGAGTCGGCCGCCACCACCATGCCGATCTTGCCGTCGTTGAGTTGCACCACGGTCCCCGGCGGATAGATCCCCATGGTGCGGATGAAACGCTCCACCAGCCGCTTGTCCAGCTTCGTCTGGTACTTGGTGTACATCAGCGCCAGGGCGTTCTTCGGCGTCATCGCCCGGGCCGGATTGCGCGGATTGCAGAGGTTGTCGTAGATGTTGCAGATGGTCACCACACGGGTGGCGGTGGAGAGCTGGTCTTCACCGAGCCGGGCGGGGTAACCGAGACCGTCGAGCAGTTCGTGGTGGCGCTCGATGATCTCGAGCACCTGCGGCGCCGTCCCCCGCGAACGTTCGGTGAGGCGCCGCCCGAACAGCGGGTGCTGGCGCAGCATCGACCGCTCGGCCTTGTTCAACGGCCCCTTGTTGATCAGGATCCGGCTCGGCACCTCCACCTTGCCGACGTCGTGCAGCAGCGCCCCCATGCCGACGTGGCGCAGCTCCTCGCCGCGGACCCCTTCGGCCGCGGCGAGGATCAGGCTGAGCACGGTGACGTTGACCGAATGGTTGGGGAAGCCGTGATCGCCCGAACCGAGGTTGATCAGGTTGGTGAGGAACTCGCTGGAGTTCTCGAAGTCGGCAGCGAACCCCTCGACGATGCGGTCGGCGTGGTGGATGGCGTTGGCCGGCCGGGCCTTCAGGTCGGCGGCGACGGAGCGCACCAACTGCGCCCGCTCGTGGTACTTCTGGGCGATTTGGTTGCGTTGGGCACGGTACTGCTGGGCCCGCTTCAGACGCTGGGCCTTCTCCTGCCAGGCCTCGTGGAGCGAGGCGGAATTGTCGGCGATCGGTGTGGCCGGGGCCTGGCTGGGAATCTCCACGTCACTGCGCGCGGGGATTACGCTCACCTCGCTTATGCCCAGCTCGCGGATCGCCGCCACATCCGCCGCGGCGCGGATCTTGAAGCGCGAAAAGAGGAATGGATGCTTGTTCCAGGGCAGCTCCAGATCCACATAGAGCCCCACCGCCAGGCGCTCCACCGGGACCTTCACCACCACCTCTTTGGAAATTCCGAGCATCTGCCGCCCCGCCCCCCGGCCCCCTTGGCCGGGAGCGGATTATAGCCCCTTGCGTATGACGGAGGTTCGGGAATATCTTCGCTGCGCCGGAACGGGAACGGGGCGCCGAAGCGCCCCGTCACACCCTGCCGCGAAGGGAGAGCGATTACTCGGCCGGGGTTTGCGCCGCCTTGGCATCCTCGGCGGCGGAGGCCTTGGCGTCCTCGATGCAGCGGGCCAGGTACTCCTGGAGCTGGTCGGCCGGCACCTCGTCCTCCTGCGCCCACTTGCGGCACTGGGCCTCGTAATCGGCCTGCTCGGCGGCCAGAGCGAGGGAAGCATTGGAGAACAGGGCCAGCAGGGAGGCGGCGATCACGAGCTTGCGCATGGGCGGAATCCTCGAAAAAGGTAACGGTTGGTGACGTCTCCCGGACGTCTGCGGCGCTTTATAAACCCACCTCGCGAGGGTGGAAAACGAAACCTTTTGCAGCTCAACGGAAACAATTTTCGTCCATGGACACCGACCTGCTGAAGACCTTCCTGGAGGTCAACCGGACCCGCCACTTCGGCCGCGCCGCGGAGAATCTCTTCCTCACCCCCTCGGCGGTCAGCGCGCGGGTCCGCCTGCTCGAAGAGCAGTTGGCGGTGGCGCTGTTCATCCGCGAACGCAACAACCTGCGCCTCACCCCCTCCGGCGAGCGGCTGCTCGGCCACGCCCGCCAGTTGCTCGCCACCTGGGAACGGGCGCGCCAGGACGTCGCCCTCGGCGAAGGGCAGCTCGACCCGCTCACCGTGGCCGCCATCCCCGGCCTGTGGGACAGCCTGCTCGGCCACTGGCTGGCGGCCCTGCGCCGGGCGGTGCCGCGGCTCGCCCTGCGCGCCGAATCCCTCGGCACCGACGCGCTGCTGCTCGCCCTGCGCCGCGGCCGCATCGACCTCGGCCTGCTCTTCGAGCCGCCGCTGGTGCCGGGCCTCGCCCTACGCGAGGTCGCCACCCTGGAACTGATCCTGGTCGCCGACCGCCCCCTGGAGCGAACCGCCGAGGCACTCGCCCACGACTACGTGCTGATCGACTGGGGGGTGGCCTTCAACGAGCGCCACGCCGCCCTGTTCCCCGACTGCCCCGCCGCCGCCGCCCGCCTCTCCACCGCGCGGCTCGCCCTTGGCCTGCTGGAACAGGGGGGCGGCGCCGCCTACCTGGCGCGGCCGATGGTCGAGGAGGCGCTGGCCGCGGGACGCCTCTTCGCGGTGACCGACGCCCCCGCCATCACCCTGCCGGTGTTCGCCGTCCACCCCGGCGACGGTGACAAGCAGCACCACATCGACGCCGCCCTGGCCCTCGTCCACGGCACCCCGCGCACATAGGGCCCGCGGGCGCGGTGCCGAACGAAAGCGCCTCCCGTCCGGACACGCCTATTTCGAACACGGAGTACACAGCGGGAGTCGTGCAAATTTTCTGCACGACTCCACCATTTTTTTTCGCTTTCCGCCCCACCCGCATCCGCGTACACCGTGCGCCCGGTCCCCGCCCCGAGGCCACGCCGATGCCCCACACCGCCGATTCCGCCGCTCTCGCCCACGAGTTCGCCCCGCTGCTCGACGACCTCCTGCGCCAGGGCTGGTCCTACCTGCCCGAGTTCCTCGCCCCCGAGCCCACCACCGCCCTGCGCGAGGAGGCCCTGGACCAATGGCAGACGGGCTGTTTCCGCCACGCCGCGGTAGGCCGGGACGACGCACGCCAGGTACTCCCCGAGGTGCGCGGCGACTCCATCCACTGGCTCGACACGCAGAGCGCCGCCCCCGCCCAGCGCGACTATCTGGCGCGCATGGAGAGGCTGCGCCTGGCGGTCAACCGCACCCTCTATCTCGGCTTGGAGCGCTTCGAGGTCCACGCCGCCCGCTACCCCGCGGGGCGCGGCTACCAGCGCCACCTCGACCGTTTCAAGGGAAGCGAGGAGCGACGCCTCACCTGCGTGCTCTACCTCAACGACGACTGGCGCGAGGAGCACGGCGGCCAGCTACGCCTCTCCACCGCAACGGGCGCGCAGGATCTGCTCCCCCGGGGCGGAGCGCTGGCCGCCTTCATCACCGAGGGAATGTGGCACGAAGTGCTCCCCGCCAAGCGCCCGCGGCTGGCGATGACCGGCTGGTTCCGCCGCGACGAACGGATTCTATAATCGTTCGATGAACCACACCGCCCCCGTCGCCGGCATCCGCCCGGCGCGCCTCGAAGACCTCAAGGTGCTGCTGCGCCTGGAGAACGCCTGTTTCGACAGCGACCGCCTCTCCGCCCGCTCCTTCCGCCACCTGCTGACCAAGGGCAAGGCCGCCACCCTGGTCGCCGAAGAGGAAGGGGCACTCGCCGGCTACATCCTCACCCTGTTCCACGCCGGCACCTCGCTGGCGCGCATCTATTCGCTCGCGGTGGACCCCGCCGCCCGCGGCCGCGGCCTCGGCCGCGCCCTGGTGGAGGCGGCCGAGCACGACGCCCGCCAGCGCGGCTGCGCCTACCTGCGCCTCGAAGTGCGCCGTGACAACCCGCCCGCCCAGGCGCTGTACCGGTCGATGGGCTACCGCCCCTTCGCGGTGGTCGCCGACTACTACGAGGACCACACCGACGCCCTGCGCCTGGAGAAGGTGCTCACCCCGCGTCTCGACACCGAACTGGCCGCCGTCCCCTACTACCGCCAGACCCTCGATTTCACCTGCGGCCCCGCCTCGCTGATCATGGCGATGCAGGCGCTCGACCCCAACCTCACCGCCGACCGCAACCTGGAGCTGCGCATCTGGCGCGAGGCCACCACCATCTTCATGACCTCCGGCCACGGCGGCTGCGGCCCCTACGGCCTGGCGCTCTCCGCCCACGCCCGCGGCTTCGAGGTGGAGGTCTACGTCAACCACGAGGAGCCGCTGCTGCTCGACTCGGTGAGGAGCGAGGAGAAGCGCGAGGTGATGCGTCTGGTGCAGGAGGAGATGATCGAGGAGCTGCGCGAAGCGGGCGTTGCGATCTACCCGGAACGGATCGGCGTCGACCACCTGCAGCGCTGCTTCGACCTCGGCTCGATCGCGCTGGTGCTGATCAGCTCCTACCGCATCTACCACGAGAAGTTCCCCCACTGGGTGGTGGTGAGCGGCTTCGACGAGCGCTTCATCTACGTCCACGACCCCTTCGTCGACGACGAGAAGGGCAAGACCGAGACCGACTGCGTCAACCTGCCGATCCCGCGCGACGCCTTCGAGCAGATGGCCCGCTACGGCAAGGCCGCGCAACGCGCCGCGCTGATCCTGTGGCCCAAGGCGAAAGCGTGACCGACCGGCATCCCCCGGTAGGAGCGGCCCCCAGGCCGCGATGGGCGGGGGCACGGCGGGTGTTTGCGGGAGGAGGCGGTGAGGGCGCCATCGCGGCCTTGGGGCCGCTCCTACAGGGATCGCCGCGCCCGACACACCGGATGATGTGCTACAAACCCTCACCTGGCCCTGCGCGGCCCCCTGTCAGCCGTATCGCCCCCTGCCCAACGAAGGATTTGAACCCATGGCCCGTCCACTGATCGTCATCGACAACCCGTCCGACCTGGGCGAACTGGCCGAACGCTACCCGGTGGTGGCGGTACGCGACTACCTCACCGGCGACGACTACCAGAACGAGCGCAAGCTGCTGGTGGTCAACCTGTGCGCCAACCACCGCTACCTGGGCACCGCCTACTACTGCTCGCTGCTCGCCGAGGCGCGCCGCCAGCGGGTGCTCCCCTCGGTGAAGACGATGCTCGAACTGGACCGCCCGCGGGCCTACGGCCTCGACACCGGCGAACTCAACCAGCTGGCCCAGCGGGTGCTGCGCCGGCGCACCACGAGCGCCCCGGAGATCACCGGCTTCGCCATGGAGGTCTACTTCGGCGAGTGCGAAAACGAGGCGCTGCGCGAGCTGGCCCGCGCGCTGTTCGAGGCCTTCCCCGCGCCGCTGCTGCGGGTGGAGTTCAGCAAACAGGACGCGTGGCGCATCGCCTCGGTCAAGCCCCTGCCGCTGGCACGCCTCGACGAGCGCCAACGCGAGGCCTTCGCCGCCGCCCTCGAAGGGCACCTGCGCCGCCGCCCGCGCAGCGGCCGCGGCCGCCCCGCCAAGCGCTACGACCTGGCGATCCTCCACGACCCCGAGGAGAAGCTCGCCCCCTCCTCCCCCCGCGCCCTCAAGTACTTCGTCGAGGCGGCCAAGGGCGTCGGCATCGAGGCCGAGCTGATCACCCGCAAGGAGCTGCACCGGCTGGCCGAATACGACGCGCTGTTCATCCGCACCACCACCCGCATCGACCACTACACCTACCGCGCCGCCAAGCGGGCCCACAAGGAGGGGATGGTGGTGATCGACGACCCCGACTCGATCCTCAAGTGCACCAACAAGGTGTTCCTCGCCGAACTGCTGCGCGGCGCACGGGTACCGACGCCGAAGACCGCCGTGGTCAGCCGCCGCACCCTCGCCGAGGCGGAGCGCGAGATCGGCTTCCCGGTGGTGCTGAAGATCCCCGACGGCTCCTTCTCCCGCGGCGTGCACAAGGCCGAGGACGGCCAACAGATGCGCGAGATCGCGGCGAAGCTGTTCAAGGAATCCGACCTGATCCTCGCCCAGGAGTACATGTACACCGACTTCGACTGGCGGGTCGGTCTCCTCGACGGCCAGCCGCTCTACGTCTCCCAGTACTTCATGTCGAAGGCCCACTGGCAGATCGTCCAGCACGGCGAGAACGGCAAGTTCGAGGAGGGGGGGTTCCGTACCCTGGCGGTGGAGGAGGCGCCGCCGCAGGTGGTGAAGACCGCCCTGCGCGCCGCCAAGCTGATCGGCAACGGCCTCTACGGGGTGGATCTCAAGCAGGTGGGCAACAAGGTCTACGTCATCGAGGTCAACGACAACCCCAACATCGACGCCGGGGTCGAGGACGTGGTGCTGAAGAAGGGGCTCTACCGCACCATCATGGACTCCTTCGTCCGCCGCCTGGATGCGCGCTTCGCGCCCTGACCGGCGGCGATTTGCCGGCATGCCCTCCACGCGCGTGCCGACCCACCTGCAAAGCTCCTTCGCCGGACGACGTCACCCTCCGATCTGTGCCCCCGTCAAGTGGGTGGCAGCGGCACCCTCGTTACGGAAGTCGATGAAAAATGCGGGCTAATCATTGGCTGGCTTGATAAAGGAAACCAGCCTCCCAAAATAGTACCTGCCACTCTCCCCTTTTCCTGTAAGAAAAATCTCCAACGCCAACACGGAGATTGTAAAAAGTATGGAAAAAACAAACAATCCATCGATAACAACAAACTGCTCAATGTCTATTATCACAGAAAAAATAAAATATATAGAAATTATCCCCAGCAACCCGCTCACCATTATACTATTCTTCTCGGAAAAGTGATCGCGCCGCAAACCAAACGAAGAGATCAATACCAATGACAATATCAACAAAACAGGACCCATAAACTTCAACAACGTGGAAATACCATGTTTTCTCTCGATATTTACGTCGAAACCAACCTGAGGAACAGACACGATCTCCCCCTTCTTTCTCACAGAGCGGCTTGGAGTAACCGATATGTTATTCGACAGCGATATCCCCTCAACACCAACGATCCGCCAATTGGGATCCTGAACAGGAACCGGGGAAGTCACTCCAGCCATAGGCTGAATAAAGAACGGCTTCTTGGAAAAATTCGCGGGCTCAAACACAATCCTCAAAATCTGCGAGTCGAAAGGAAACATAAACAAATCACTATCAATACCGAGCACCACACTCAGCTTATACATCTTATTATAAAAACGAACACCGTCATTCATATACGATTCAGACTTAACCAGAGAGAACACCATATCATCCTTAGATATCATCGGCAACGCAAAGTCATCAATCCCCACATCATCATCAATGGAATACATACTGAAGTACATCTCCAGAGAAGCCCGCTTCGACTGAATCCCGTCGATATCGTATTGCTTAATCTTAATATCAATAAAAACCGTAGGTATCTTATCCAATGAAACATTTTGCGTCGGCATCTGCGACTCAAACAACAGATACTGATTATCCAATCTCGTTATATATTTTTTGAAGTAACCAAGATCAACGTATCGATTATAGTAAGCATGCGACGACCCTATCCGCCCATAGGCGATAGAATATTTACCTATATATGGATCGCCCTCATCCATTTTCTCCAGAGATGAAATAACATCACGAGCCAACAATGGGGACACAAGCAAGTCATCGATATCACGAAACGAAGACACAACCCTCTCGACAATCGAATTATATGAGGAGGAATAATACGAACTCTTACCGATCGACCTGACACCAGGAATTCTACTTGAACTCGAAAATATCTTGTTCTTGGCTCGCAAGGAATAATCCACGCCTCTATACGAATAGGCGTCACATCCAACCGATTTCATATTCACCAAGTACGATGGGCTGTCGGTGATCACCAGAACCCCTGAGCAATCCCCAACCCCACCACCGGAATAATTAACGACATCCACCTTACCCCTCAATAACGATACAATTTCTTCACCATACGGGTTCTTATTCTCGTATATATGAACAATCTTCCCGTACCCGTTCAGCCCGGCAAGCCACAACACCTGCTTGGCCTTCTCGATAGTGGTGCTGGACGTCGTAAACACATGCAATCCGGACTTCACCAGCAGGTCAATCGTACCGACCATCGAGATAACAGGAACGTTTCTCGGATACACCTTTCCCAACTCAGCAAATACGGAGCTATTATCGGACCCCAAAACCAGGACAATATTCCCTCTCTCAACAATTCGTTTCACCTTATCTCGAACCGAGCGTAAGTCATCTCCCTTTCCGATAACCACCGACACAAACTCAATTTCCTTGTATTTACCAGACAAAAAGGAGATTGCGTCCGACAGGCCAGCGCTCTTCTCGCCAAGGATCTTCCCCGAAAATCGGGATAAATCGGTAACCACCAGCACCTTGTTCGGAACCGCCCCCCACGCCTTCCCGCACGCCAGAAACAGAACCAGCACAAGCAATAGCCGCCTTACCATAACAATCACTTCCATCTTTAATAACATCCGCGCAATCCTCACCTACACCAGGAGCCAGCGCGCGCTGGACTTATATGCGATATCTAAAAGTTATCGATTTGTTCGACACCCCGAAAAACGGCGGGGGAAGGCCGTTGCTCCCCGAATGTACCCCGTATTTTTTCGATCTGTTTGCTCGGACTCTCGAACACCCTCGACCCGATTTTGGCGCGACCAACCGTTCGCTCTCCCACCTTAGGGCACCCTCAATGTCGCTCACCTCGGAGAGCGCCAAAGAGACCTTCCCGGGGACGGGACAAGAAACGGCACCCGCGCCACGTAGTGGGCGTAGGCCTCCCCGTAGCGGGCGAGCAGCTCGCGTTCCTCGAAGAAACACAGGTTGAAGGCGTGGACCGGGATCACCACCAGCAAGGCACCGAGCAGCAGGTAGCTGGAGCCGGCGATCAGGGCAATCCCCAGATAGGCGAGGTAGGTGCCGAGGGACATCGGATTGCGCACCTGTTGATAGACGCTGAGCGAGACCACCCGCCGGGTCAGTTTGAAGGCGGCGAAACCGGCGCCCTTCGCCTTGAGGGCGACGTTGGAGGCCGCCAGATAGTAAAGCCCGGCGACGAACAGCGGCCAGCCGAGAACCGCGGCCAGCTCGGGATAGGGCAGTGGCGGCAGACCGAGCAGGGGATCGAACGCACGCAGCCCCGGATGGACCAGCCCCACCGCCTCCGGCAACACCAGACCACCCCAGAAAAGGGCGTGGCTCACCCGGCTCAATCGCTCGGCGCTCGCCCGGCTGGCGTCCCGGCGGATGCGGGCACCGGCCCACAGGGTACCGAGGAGGAAGGTCAATGCGCCGAGGCCTTGCAAGATCATCGTCTCCATGATGCGCTCCACGAAGGGGTGGTGCCGACCATTGGAGCGCGCGGTGGCGGGAAACACAACCTGCCGTATTCCCTGTAGGAGCGGCCCCTGGGCCGCGATGGCGCCCTCTCACCACCTGCCGCGCTCGGGAACCGAAGCGCCTCACCCTGTCCCATCGCGGCCTCGGGAAAGACCGCCGGGTCAGGCAAAAAAACGGGGTGTCCGAAGACACCCCGATGCTGGACAGGAGAGGATCGTCAGCCGCCGATCAGTGCGTGGTCTTCACCTCGATGCGCCGCGGCTGGGCGGTCTCGCGCTTGCCGACGGTGACCTCCAGCACGCCGTTGGCGTAGTGGGCCTCCACCTTCTCCGGATCGGCCGCCTCGGGCAGGCTGAAACGGCGGTGGAAGCTGCCGGAGGCGCGCTCGACGCGCCGATAGCCCTCATGCTCCTCGCGACGCTCCAGCTCACGCTTGCCCTGGATGGACAGCAGGCTGTTCTCCAGGGTCACCTCCACGTCCTTGGCCTCGACACCGGGCAGATCCGCGGTGATCAGGTAACGCCCCTCCTCCTCGCGGATATCCACGGCCGGCGCCCAGTCACTGACGGCCAGACGGCTGTCGTCGCCCTCGTAGCGGCCAAGATGGTTGTCGAACAGGGTGTTCATCTCGCTCTGCAGCTGATTGAACAGACGGAATGGATCGTAACGGACCAGGGTCATGGCTCTCACCTCCTTGGGTTGCTCGGTTGGACCAGTCTCTATACCGGCACATAAGGGGGGGGGAGGGGATTTCAAGAGGCGGGATACAAGGGCGTCGACGTCGAATCCGCATCCGGCTCCCGTCGAGCCAACTTCTCGATAAGTAAGAAAAATCGGACACAATTTTCCGGATTCTCCCGATACTCGGAGCCATTTTATTTTTTTATGATGGGCCACCGTGATTTTACGGATGATCTGCCCCCTCCACCTGCGCAGAAGGGTCATCACCACAGGGAAAACACGTGCCCCACGCCACCAGCGCCGAAGAACGTATCGACAGCGGCCTCTCCGCCCTGCTCCTCGCCGCCCGCTTCCACGGCCTGCCCGCCGACGGCCCACAACTGAGCCACCAGTTCGCGCCGCCCGGCCAACCCTTCGACCAGCGCGCGATCCTCCACGCCGCCCGCCACCTCGGCCTCAAGGCGCGCGCCGTCGAGAGCCGCTGGGAGCGCCTCGCCGACACCCCGCTGCCCGCCCTCGGCCGCCACCGCGACGGCCACTGGTTCCTGATCGCCCGCGGCGACGGCGACCGGGTGCTGATCCACGATCCGCTGGAAAAACGCCCCCTCACCCTCCCCCGCGAAATATTCGACCAGGCGTGGAGCGGCGAGCTGATCCTCCTCACCCGCCGCGCCGCGCAGCCTGGCGACCCCGGCAAATTCGGCCTGCGCTGGTTCATCCCCGCCCTGGTCAAACACCGCAAGCTGTTCGGCGAGGTGCTGCTCGCCTCCTTTTTCCTCCAGCTCTTCGCCCTGGTCACCCCGCTCTTCTTCCAGGTGGTGATCGACAAGGTGCTGGTACACAAGGGCCTCTCCACCCTCGACGTCCTCGCCTTCGGCCTGATCGCCATCGCGCTGTTCGACGCGGTGCTGGGAGGGCTGCGCACCTACCTCTTCTCCCACACCACCAACCGGGTCGACGTCACCCTCGGCGCCCGCCTGTTCAAACACCTGCTGGCGCTGCCCATCGCCTACTTCGAGAGCCGCCGGGTCGGCGACACCGTCGCCCGGGTGCGCGAACTGGAGAGCATCCGCAACTTCATCACCGGCTCCGCCCTCACGTTGGTAATCGACCTCGGCTTCACCATCGTCTTTCTGGCGGTGATGTACTACTACAGCCCCACGCTCTGCTTCATCGTCCTCGGCGCCATCCCGGCCTACGTGCTTCTCTCCGTCCTGGTCACCCCGGTGCTGCGCGCCCGGCTCAACGAAAAGTTCAGCCGCGGCGCCGAGAACCAGGCCTTCCTGGTGGAATCGGTCACCGGCATCGAGACCCTCAAGGCGCTCGCCGTCGAGCCGCAGATGCAGCGCCGCTGGGAGGAGCAACTGGCCGGCTACGTCCACGCCGCTTTCCGCGCCGCCAACCTCGGCAACATCGCCAACCAGAGCGCCGGACTGATCAACAAGGTGGTCACCGTGCTGATCCTGTGGGTCGGCGCCCGGCTGGTGATCGAGGGCGACCTCAGCGTCGGCCAGCTGATCGCCTTCAACATGCTCGCCGGGCGGGTGAGCAGCCCACTGCTGCGCATCGTCCAGCTGTGGCAGGACTTCCAACAGGCCGGCATCTCCCTGCAACGGCTCGGCGATGTCCTCAACGTGCCCACCGAACCGGGCTACAACCCCAACCGCGCCACCCTGCCCGACCTGCGCGGCCACATCCGCTTCGAACGCACCACCTTCCGCTACCGCTCCGACCTCCCCGAAGTGCTGCGCGAGCTGGAGCTGGAGATCCGGCCGGGCCAGGTGATCGGCATCGTCGGCCGCTCCGGCTCCGGCAAGAGCACCCTGACCAAGCTGGTCCAGCGGCTCCACGTCCCCACCGCCGGGCGGGTGCTGATCGACGGCACCGACCTCGCGCTTGTCGAGCCCGCCTGGCTGCGCCGGCGCATCGGCGTCGTGCTGCAGGAGAACTTCCTGCTCAACCGCAGCGTGCGCGACAACATCGCGCTGGCCGACCCGGGGCTACCGATGGAGCGGGTAATCCACGCCGCCCGCCTCTCCGGCGCCCACGACTTCATCCTCGAACTGCCCGAAGGCTACGACACCGTGGTCGGCGAGCGCGGTGCCAACCTCTCCGGCGGCCAACGCCAGCGCATCGCCATCGCCCGCGCCCTGATCAGCGACCCGCGCATCCTCATTTTCGACGAGGCGACCAGCGCCCTGGACTACGAATCGGAACGGATCATCCAACAGAACCTGCCCGCCATCGCCCAGGGGCGCACCGTACTGATCATCGCCCACCGCCTCGCCACCGTGCGCCGCGCCGACCGCATCCTGGTGATCGACCACGGCCGGCTGATCGAAGACGGCGACCACGGCGAACTGATCGCACGCGGCGGACAGTACGCACGGCTGCACGCCTTTCAGAGCGGGGAATAGGAGAAACCGATGGCACACCATTCGACGGAACGTAGGTCGCCGCTACCGCGGCGACGCAAACGAAGGCACCCCCGGCAAACCCCGTGTCAGCCCCGCCGGGCAAGACGAAGCCCCCGGCAAGCGATCACCAACCCCAACCCCCGCTGCGTCCGTTCGACGGAACGTAGGTCGCCGCTACCGCGGCGACGCAAACGAAGGCCCCCCCAGCAAACCCCGTGTCATCCCCGCCGGGCGAGACGAAGCCCTCGGCAAGCGATCACCAACCCCACCCCCGCTGCGTCCGTTCACGTCGCCGCGGTAGCGATGACCTACGCCTGACTCCCATGCCCACCGCCGAACACCAATTCCTCCCCGCCGCCCTGGAAATCCAGGAGACCCCGCCCTCCCCCATCGGCCGGGCGATCCTCTGGACCCTGATGGCGCTGTTCACCCTCACCGTCCTGTGGGCCGCCCTCGGCGAGGTCGACATCGTCGCCAGCGCCCCCGGCCGGATCATCCCCAGCGGCCGGGTGAAGGTGATCCAGCCCGCCGAGACCGGCATCGTCCAGGAGATCCACGTCGAAGAGGGGCAACGGGTCGCCGCCGGCGACCCGCTGATCGACCTCGACCCCACCCTCGACCGCGCCGACCAGCAGCGGCTGGAAAACGACCTCTCCGCCGCCACCCTGGAACGCGCCACCCTCCAGGCCCTGGCCGACACCGACGACGAGACCCCGCCCCGGCTCCAGCTCGCCGACACGCTCCCGGCAGACCAACGCGCCCTCCACCGGCGCATCGCCGAACAGCGCTGGCGCGAACAGCGCACCCGCCTGCAGGCCATCGACGCCGAAATCGCCCGCCTCGACGCCCAGCGCGAAGTGATCCGCCGCACCACCGCCAAGCTCCGCGCCACCCTGCCGCTGATCACCGAGCGGGCCGAAGCGCTCGCCCGTCTCACCGCCAAGGAGCTCTCCCCCCGCCACGACTGGCTCGAACTGGAACAGCAGCGCATCGAGGCCGAAGCCGACCTCGCCACCCAGCGCCACCGCCTCGCCGAGACCGAAGCGGCCATCGAAGAGGCCCGCGATCGCCAGGCCACCCAGGCCGCCGGCTACCGCCGCGAACTGCTCGACCAGTTGCGCGAGGCCCGCCGCAACGAGACCGCCCTGGTCCAGGAGCTGGTCAAGGCGCGCCGCCTCACCGAACGGCGCCGCCTCACCGCCCCCATCGACGGCACCGTGCAGCAGCTCGCCGTACACACCGTCGGCGGCGTGGTCACCCCCGCCCAGCAGCTGATGGTGGTGGTCCCGGTCAGCGCCCATCTGGAGGTGGAGGCGATGGTCGAGAACCGCGACATCGGCTTCGTCCACCCCGGCGAGCGCGCCGAGGTGAAGGTCGACACCTTCCCCTTCACCAAATACGGCACCCTCGACGCCACCGTCACCACCCTCTCCGGCGACGCCGTCGCCGACGAGACCCGCGGCCTCATCTACCCCGCCCGCGTGCTGCTCGAACGCACCACCATCCGGGTCGGCGAAAAGCTCGTCGAGCTGGCGCCGGGGATGACCGTGGTGGTGGAGATCAAGACCGGAAAACGGCGGTTGATTGAATACTTTCTCGCACCGCTGCTCAAGTATCGCGACGAGAGCGTTCGGGAACGATAGCACCACAAACACGACAGCATGAAAGACATGAACAATACAATTGCAAAAAAAATATTATCGACAATGCGGAGAATCCACCCCGCACACATCATCTTCGCATTGACATACTTGTCTTTTTTTCTGACCCCGGGGATATATTTAATAAAATACACCCCCCCTGAAACAAAAAATCTACAAAAGACAACGGGCACCTTTGGCATAGATTACAAAGGAAGGGGAATCAGTTACTACTCAATAACAAATAGCGAAGGAAAGATACATTTCAGATGCAACGGATCATATATAGTAACATCCACATGCGAAACCAGACACAGACTCAAGAAATATATTGGAAAAACAGTTACCGCTCACTGGGACAAGCGAAAAGTTTACCCATTCGTAACCCAGAGCCATTTCTTTGGTCTGTCGCTTAACAAAAAAATAATAGATAACCCAAGAGAGGAAATAACCAGAATTCAATCATCAAAAAAAATTGAATTTGTGATGTTACCTCTACTTCTATTGCTATACATAGCAATCTTTACACACATCAGAAACAAGCAGAGGACAAAACAATGCCACTAGCATCAAACGGCGCATCTATCGCGCTATCCTACATCAATACACCAACAAACGTGAGTATCACAGCCAGCAACTTCGATAACAATGACTATATAAATGCCGCCATAGGATCCGCACAAACCATTAGCGACATAGCCACGCTATTTGGCAGAGAGATCCCCACAATGGCATCTCCAATTCTCGTCGGCGCCAGCGTTGGATCGGAAGCGTATTCAATAATTGATGAATACATAAACAACCCAAACAACGATATCAACACGAGCCACCTGGAATCGATTGCGAGCACGCTCAGCAGCTACGCAGGATCCGTTCTCTTAACAGGCGAAGGAGTAGCATTCGGAGTCGCACTAGGATCACCTGTCGGCATTGTTCTTGGAGGAGCATTTATTGTCGCAGGCATATATTTTGCCATATCAGCATACCAAAACGATTCTACTCTCGACTTGGACAGCATGCTTGATCAATGGCGAGAGTTCGACAGACAATTTACCGAGGCATACGGAGAATCCGCATTAGGAGCCGCCCAACAGATCATCGACAACACCGACCCCAATACATGTCAATTTGCAGGGGAAGTCTGTACTGAAAACTCAGGCCGAATGGAATTCCTGTCCGATGGAGCTGTCGAAGTGTGGGGACCTAACGGCGACCACACCCGGATCGAACCTACCGGCGAGGTGTTATACGAAGGAGGAGACGGAGAGGATTCCATCGTCGGAACCGACGAAATGGATTTCCTATATGGAAACGACGGATTAGACGAACTCGACGGTTCCGACGGCGACGACTATCTCCAAGGTGGCGAAGGCAACGACTCCCTTACCGGCGGAGACGGCTGGGACATCCTCGTCGGAGGCAATGGTTTCGACACTTACTACGCCAACGACGGCGACGTCATCATGGACACCGACGGCGATGGAAAGATCATCTTCAACGGCGTGGACCTGACCGGCATCTTCTCCCAATACTGCGGCGAAGACGGCTTCTCGAGCGAATTTGATCCACGTTTCCAGTTCATTCCCGAAGGCGACTCGCTGCGCGTGGTGGACACCCTTGACGGCAGCTCGATCACCATCGAGAAGTTCAAGAACAACCAACTCGGCATCGGCCTCTCCGGACTGGATCCCGACTCGCCCCTTCTCGACGACGGAACAATCCCCGGCGACGACGGTGGATCTGCCTCGGAGAACCCCGACAACTCGGGAGATGGAACACAGAATCCCGGCAGCGACCCAACTGACGGAAGCGACTCCGACACTCCGAGCGGCGGCGGCACCCCCACCAGTGGAGGCGGTAGCTCCGGCGACAATCCCAGCGGCAACGGCTCCAGCTCCCCCCGCACGCCAAACAACTACATGGACGACGTGCGCAACCAAATGGATCGCTCCGAACAACAAATCTCCCCACTGGTCCTCGACCTGGACGGCGACGGCCTCGAACTCTCGACCCTCGATGGTTCACAGATATTCTTCGACGTAGACGCCCGCGAGCTGGCTGAGAACACCGCCTGGATCCTCCCCGACGACGGTCTGCTCGCCCTCGACCGCGACGGCGACGGCGACGGCCAGATCACCAGCGGCGCGGAACTCTTCGGCGACCACACCACCCGCGCCGACGGCACCCTCGCCGCCGACGGTTTCGACGCCTTGGCCGAGCTGGATGACAACGGCGACGGGGTGGTCGACGCCACCGACACCCGCTTCCAGGAGCTGCAGGTGTGGCGCGACCTCAACCAGGACGGCCGCTCCCAATCCACGGAGCTGTTCACCCTCGAACAGCTCGGCATCACCGCCCTGGCCACCGACGCGATTGCCTCCGACCTCACCGTCGCCGGCAACGCGGTTCCGCTCACCTCGACCTTTACCCGTGCCGACGGCACCACCGGCGCCGTGGGAGATGCCTATTTCGCCGTCGATCTGGTCAACACCGACTACCGCGGCCCGATCACCGTCAGCGACGAGATCGCGGCGCTGCCCAATCTGCGCGGCTACGGCCGTCTGGCCGACCTGCGCATCGCCATGGCCGAAGATCCGGAGTTACGTCAGTTGGTGGAGACCTTTACCAACAGCGATCCATCCGATGCCGAGGCGCGCCACGAGGCGCTGGACCAGATCCTGTTTCGCTGGTCGGGAGCCGACACGATTTCTCCGACCAGTCGCGGCTTGTACGTCGATGCCCGCCACCTCCATTTCGTGGAATCGATTCTCGACCACAACGTCCTTACCAGATACGGTCTGCCGGACCCCGCCATTGACGCCGGTGCAGACCTTGAAAACGCCTGGGACAAAGTGCGGGAACAGATGCTGGCCCGTCTCTCCCTCCAATCTCCCGGCCTCATCCAGCAGGAGAACACGGACTACGATGTTGCCGGCGACCGCTACTCCACCGGTTATACACTGACATGGCTGTTCTCTTCACTGGAGGCCGGGGAACCCGACGCGACCGACGAACAGGCCTCCTTCACTTATTGGCGAACGGCGATCGGCAAACTGGAACGCATCGCCGACGAGCTGCAGATCGACCGCGCGGTCGTCAACACCACTCTGGGCGAGATTCTGCGGGAGCGATCGATGGAATTCATCGCGCCCTACCTCCGGTCATCGGCTCAGTTCGGTTCGAGTGGCGCTGATCAACTTGTCGCCGGGGAAAACGACTCGGTGCTGCTGGGAGGCGCCGGAGAAGATACTGTCACAGGAAACGAAGGAGACAATCTTCTCTATGGCGGAGAAGGCGACGACGCCCTCAGCGGAGCCGGCGGGAACGACTATCTGTTCGGCGGGGCGGGAAACGACTCGCTCGCCGGAGTCCGCGGCGACAACCACCTCTACGGCGGTTTCGGCGACGATACCCTCACCGGCGGAACGGGTAACGACATCCTTGATGGAGGTGAAGGCAACGACGCCCTCACCGGAAACCTCTACGCCTACTCCGACTTCCACGGCGGCACCGGCGACGACACCATGACCGGCGGCTGCTACGCCGATACCTACCGCTTCAATCTCGGAGATGGACACGACACCATTATCGACCGCAACGGCTACAACAACACGAACGATCTCATTCTCCTCGGTGAGGGACTGACCACCGACATGGTCCGCGTCGGTCATGACGACGATCACCTTACCATCGACTTCGAGGGCACCGACGACCGGCTGACCCTCCAGGATTGGTTCTCTGCCACCAACGGCTCCCGGAACAACCGTATAGAAATGTTGCAATTCTCCGACGGCGCGGTGTGGGACGACGCGACGATCGACGAGACCGCTCGCACCCTCGCCGGCACCGAGGGCAACGACACCCTCACCGGCTGGAGCAACGCCGGCCACCCGATCCGCGGCGAGGGCGGCAACGACATCCTCACCGGCGCTTCCGGTAGCGATGCCCTCTACGGTGGAGAAGGCGACGACACCCTCGACGGTCGCTCCGGCAACGATACGCTCGACGGCGGTGACGGCAACGACACCCTGACCGACACATCCGGCACCAACACCTTCATCGGCGGTGCCGGCAACGACACCCTCTCCGGCGGCCTCTACGCCTACTCCGACTTCCACGGCGGCACCGGCGACGACACCATGACCGGCGGCTGCTACACCGATACCTACCGCTTCAATCTCGGAGATGGACACGACACCATCATCGACCGCAGCGGCTACAACAACACGAACGATCGCATTCTCCTCGGTGAGGGACTGACCACCGACATGGTCCGCGTCGGTCATGACGGCGATCACCTGACCATCGACTTCGAGGGCACCGACGACCGGCTGACCCTCCAGGATTGGTTCGCCCCCCCCACCAACGGCTACCGAAACAATCGTATCGAGGCACTGCAATTCTCCGATGGCGCGGTGTGGGACGACACCACGCTTGACGAAATCGCCCGTTCCCTCGTCGGCACGGAGGGCGACGACATCCTCACCGCCTGGGACACCACCGGCCAGCGGGTCGATGGCGAGGGCGGCAACGACACCCTTGTCGGCGCCACGGGAAGCGACTCCATATACGGCGGCACCGGAGACGATACCCTCTCTGGTGCTTCGGGCAACGACGCACTCTATGGCGGCGAGGGCAACGACACCCTCGCCGGAGATGGAGGAAACGACACGCTAGACGGCGGTGAGGGCGACGACATCCTCACCGACACCTCCGGCACCAATACCCTCATCGGCGGTGCCGGCAACGACACCCTCTCCGGGGGGCCGTACGCATACTCCGACCTCCACGGCGGTATCGGCGACGACACCATGACCGGCGGACTTTACGCAGACACCTACCGCTTCGACCTCGGCGACGGAAATGACGTCATCTCCGACATCGGCGGATACGCCGGATACAACTACAACGACGTCCTGTTCCTCGGCGACGGCATCGCTGTCGACGACGTCAGGGTTACCCGGAACGGCCAGAACCTGGTACTTGATATCGGTAGCGACGGCACCGACCGCGTCACGATAGACCGCTGGTTCGAAAACGACCGCAACCGCATCGAACAGGTGCGTTTCACCGACGGCACCACCTGGTACTACAGCACCTTGGAGGAGAAGAGCCGCGAGATCCACGGCACCGAAGGCGACGACACCCTCACCCCCCCGTCCCCCTCCGGGCGTTATCAACTCTACGGCGAGGGCGGCAACGACCTTCTCACCGGCAGCAGCGGCGACGACCTGCTGGACGGTGGCGACGGCGACGACATCCTGAACGGCGTCGGCGGACGCGACACCCTCATCGGCGGGGCGGGTAACGACCGGCTCACCGGGGGCTCCACGTCCACTTCCGATCTCCACGGCGGCACCGGCAACGACGCCATGACCGGCGGCTGCTACGCCGATACCTACCGCTTCAATCTCGGCGACGGCCACGACATCCTGATCGACCACGACGGCTACAGCAGCTATGCCGACCGCTTGATCCTCGGTGACGGGATCGATCCCGATGACCTGCGGATCCACCGCGACGGCGAGAGTCTTGTAATCGACGTGGGGGAAGACGGAAGCGACCGCATCACGGTGAACGACTGGTTCGCGGCAGGATCCAACAGCGGGCGTAGCCACCGCATCGAACAGTTGCAGTTCGCCGACGGCACCAACTGGCACTACAGCATCGTGGAGGAGAAGAGCCGCGAGATCCACGGTACCGCAGGGGACGATACCCTCGACGGCTGGGACGGCGCCGGGCACCGGATCTACGGCGAGGGCGGCAACGACCTCCTCACCGGCGCCGCCGGCAACGATACGCTCGACGGCGGCGATGGTGACGACACCCTCATCGACACCTCCGGAGCCAACACCCTCATCGGCGGTGCCGGTAACGACACGCTGACCGGAGGCCTCTACGCCCAATCCGACTTCCATGGCGGCATCGGCGACGACATCATGACCGGCGGCTGCTACGGCGACACCTACCGTTTCGATCTCGGCGACGGCCATGACCGGGTCCGCGACGGCTACGGCAGTACCGGTTTCACCGACCGCATCCTCCTCGGCGAGGGCCTTACCGCGGAAATGGGGCGGGTCAGCCGCGACGGTGACGACTTGGTCATCGACTTCGACGGCACCGACGACCAACTGATCATCGAGAGGTGGTTCACCACCGGCGACAGCCGGAACTACCGCATCGAGCAGGTGGTCTTCGCCGACGGCACGGTGTGGGACCCGAATACTCTGGAGACCCTGGCCACCGCTCCACCGCCCGCCCCCGAGGAGGCGCTGCCCGCGAACGAGACGGTGGAAAGAGGCGACACCACGACCGCCACCGACGACGCGGCGGGACCAGATGCCGCGGCGACGGAGACTTCGGAGACGACCGACCCCGCGATCGATGCCGCGACCGGTGACGGTGGCTCGGCGACGGAGGCGGCCGAACCCGACGACAGCGTCGCGGAAGGCGCCGACAACGCGGACGGTGATGCCGCGGATGATGCGCCCTCCATGGACGACGGAGCGACAACCGACGTCGACAATACCGCCGAATCCACCGGTGCCCCCCTCTCCGCATCGACGGAAGAGTCGCCCACCGACGGAAACGAAACCTCGGGGACGGAAGCGACCCCCTCGGACTCCGTGGCGGGAACGGAATCGGCGATACCCACCGAGGAGGAGCTGAACGCCCAATCCGATCAGCTGATCGCGGAGATCGCCACCTTCGACGCCGGGAGCGGGGGGGAGATCGTGTTGCCGCCGGAGGAGCAGGCCGGTTCCGGGGCGGTGATCGCGGTGATGGATCAGGCGGCCTGATCGGGGACGGAGCGCCCTCTGTCAACGGACCTTCGGCTGCTTGCGGTGCGCCGTGGAAACCCTGTCGCCGGTTCCCGATTCCAACGCGGGTGCCGGCGGGGAGGTCACGGCATCTTGGGCGCCACCGTCACCACCCTCTCCGGCGACGCCGCCACCGACGAAACCCGCGGACTGATGACCGAAGCAGAAATGGAGAACGACGATGGGCCACAACGCACTCATACCGACGCTGGAGGTCGTATCAATACTTGCATGGCTATCATTGCAGACGTACTCGGAAAAAACGGGAAAACTAACGAAGACAACGCTCGTCACCAACCTCATTGTCATCGCCTGGATCGCTTTTATCCTGGCATCCGCCATCTACAACAACATCAGGCGAATATGGTGAGACGCCTCCCTCCCCTATCGCCGGAGTCCTGCTCATCCCGCGGGCCAATCCACCCCACCCTCATGCCGCCCGAACACGCCAACGATGCCACCGGAAAGGCCGAGGCGCGCGCAGCGCGCCCTATAGGGCGGGCCGCGCCCGCCGCAGCGCCGAACCCCGGCACCGCGGTGAATTCCAGCAATCCCCCCCGCACATCAAACCAATCGGTAAGAAAAATCGGACACCATTTTCCGGATTCTCCTGATTTTCGGAATCCTTTGAAGCGGATGGACCGGCCGAGGCGCCGTCTTGATCGAGGAATCGCCCGAAGCCCTTTCCGGAAACCACCGTAGGAAATATCCTTGATCAGGCTGCATCTTTTCCTATGTCCGTCACCCGACGAGCCGACCGGCAGATGGGGCGGTCGGCCGTTTTATCCCTTGCGATGTCACGGAAATCGTATTACGATTCACTTAATTGCAAACAATTCTCATTTTCCTGGCTAATCAACGGATTATGGAAATCGTCTCGCTCACCACTCTCCGCCCCGGCCAGCGTGCGCGGATCCACGCGGTCCACGCCGAGGACGGTTTCCGTCAGCGGCTGACCGCCCTGGGCTTTCGCTCCGGTCGGGTGGTGGAGCTGGTGCGCAGCGCCGCCTTCCGCGGCCCGGTGCAACTGCGGGTGGGCAGTGCCGCCGTGGTGCTGCGCCGCGCCGAGGCCAACCGCATCGAGGTGATCCTCGACGAGCGGGACCCGATCGCCCGATGAAGCGCATCGTCCTCCTCGGCATGCCCAACTGCGGCAAGTCGACGCTGTTCAACCGCCTCACCGGCGCCAGCGCCCACGTCGGCAACTGGCCCGGCGTCACCGTCGACCTGCTCTCCGCCAAACTGCTGCTCGGTGACGAGATGGTGGAGCTGGTCGATCTCCCCGGCATCTACGACCTGCACGGCTTCTCCGAGGACGAGCAGGTGGTGCGCCACTTCCTCGAAAACAACCCGGTGGATCTGGTGCTGGTGGTGGTCAACGCCACCCAGCTCGACCATCAGCTGGGCATCGCCCTGCAGATGCGCTGCCTCCACCTGCCGGCGGTGGTCGCCTTCAACATGGCCGACGAGGCGGAGAAGCTGGGGGTGCGTATCGACTTGGGGAAGATGGAGGGGATCCTCCAGGAGCCGGTGGTCTCGCTCAGCGCCAAATTCAACCGCGGCGTCCACGAGTCCCGCGAGGTGCTGACCCGCGCGTTGCGCGAGGCCGTCCCGGTACCCACCGAGGAGATCCGCAAGTGCTTCGAGGAGGATGACCGGGTCGGCCACGAGATCGAGAAGATCATGGCCTCGGCGGTGGAGAGCCCGAGCAGGCTGGAGTACGCGGTGAGCGAACAGGTGGACCGCTGGGCGCTCCACCCGCTCCTCGGCATCCCGCTTTTTCTCGCCACCATGTTTCTGGTCTTCCAGGCGGTCTACACCCTGGGCACGCCCCTCCAGGACGCCACCGCGTGGCTGCTCGGCGGGGTCAAGGCGCTGGTCATCGCGCCGCTGCAGGGGCTGCTCCCGCCACTCCTCTACGCCTTCCTCGCCGACGGCCTCTACGACGGCATCGGCACGGTCGCCTCGTTCGTGCCGATCATCGTGCTGTTCTTCGTGCTGATGGCCTTCGTCGAGGACAGCGGCTACCTGACCCGTGCCGCCTATCTGCTCGACGCGCTGATGAGCCGGCTGGGGCTCGACGGGCGCAGCTTCGTCATGCTGCTGATGGGTTTCGGCTGCAACGTGCCCGCCCTGATGGGCACCCGGGTGATGCGCTCACGAGTGCAGCGGCTGCTCTCCATGCTGATCATCCCCTTCTCGCTCTGTTCGGCGCGGCTGCAGGTGTTCCTGTTCATCGCCACCGCGCTGTTCACCCCGCAACAGGCACCGCTGGTGCTGTTCAGCCTCTACCTGGTGAGTTTCGCCGCCGCCTTCCTCAGCGCCTGGCTGATGCGCGGGCGCTTCCGCGGCGACGAGCCGTTCGTGCTGGTGATGCCCCCCTACCGGGTGCCCACCCTGAGCCACGTGGTGCTGCGCGCCTGGCGCGAGGTACACCACTTCCTGCGGCGCGCCACCACCTTCATCGTCGGCGGCGTGGTGCTGGTGTGGCTGCTCACCCACTTCCCGCAGGACGCCGCGACCATGGGAGAGACCTGGGCTGGCGCCCTCGGCGAGTGGTTCCAGCCGCTGATGGCGCCGCTCGGCATCAGCGCGGCGATGACCATCGCATTGATCTTCGGATTCGTCGCCAAAGAGGTGGTGGTGGGGGCGTTGGCGGTGATCTTCGCCGCCGATGGCGATGCCCTCTCCGGCGCCATCGCCGGCCAAATGGATGCGGTGCAGGCCTACAGCTTCATGCTCTTCACCCTGCTTTACACCCCCTGCCTGTCGACCATCGCCACCCTGCGTGCCGAATCGAAGAGTCTCCCCTACACCCTCTTCGCCATCGGCTGGGCGCTTGGCTTGGCGTGGGTGGTCAGTTTCGCCTTCTATCAGGGGGCTCGGGCGCTTGGGTTCTGATTCAGGCGCCCGGCGAAGCGTAGGTCGTCGCTACCGCGGCGACGCGAACGAAGGCACTCCCGAGAAATCTCGTGCCAACCTCACCGAACGGGATGAAGCCGTCGGAAAGAGACTACCGCCCCAAACCCCGCTGCTTCCGCTCGCGTCGCCGCGGTAGCGACGACCTACGCCAGAGAGGTTTCCCGAGGCCTCCCCTCTCCTCGCCACTACCTTGCCGCAGCGATCTCCCGCAACGTCGGCACCGCCAAACCGTTCTCCTCGGCCAGGGCGATCGCCCGCTCCAGCCGCGCGGGGGCCGAACGCCCCATACAGCCGTGGGCGGGATCCCCCTCAAAGGCCGTCACCATCCCCTGGATCAACGCCTCACGATCGAACACTTGGCCGGTGAGCACCTCCTGGAGGTCGACCACATCGGCAGCCACCGCGCGCGCCAGCGGCTGATGATCGGCCCACAGCTCCGCCACGTTGCCGCCGACCTTCAGCCCCGCAATGTTGCTGGTGAGGATGTAAAGGTTCTTCAACACCAGCTCGAAGAGCAGCGCCCCCTCATCCGTTACCTGGCGGGCGGGGATGTCGAGCGCGGCCAACCCGTCGACCAGCAGCCCGGCCTGCGGTCCGAAGCAGGGCGAGGGGATGATCACCTTGGCATCCATCCCCCTCTTCTTCTCGAACCAGACCGAGATCACCGTCGGCCCGGCCAACCCGTGCCGCTCCCAATCGCGGGGCAGCAATTCGTTCTGCAACAGCGCCAGCCACGACCTCCACGCCTCGGGCAACGCCTCCAGGGCCGGGTGGAGGTCCTTCTCCGCCACCGCCAGCAGCACCATCGCCGGCTCCGGCACCTCGGCGGCCACCGCCGCCATCTCCATGTCGCGGGTTACCGGCACCACCGGCCAACCGGCGCGCAGCAGACCGCGGGCGAACACGCCGCCCATCTCGCCGACCCCGATGAGGACCACGGGCTCTTTCATGGTTTCGCTCCCCCTGACTCGAAAAGGGGGCATTCTAACGAAAAAGCCCGCCGGCCCGGCGGGCTTTCGAACGGCCGTCGAGGACCTACTTCCCCGGCGGGGCGACGGCGAAGCGCAGGCGGATGCCCCCCTCGTCGGGCCGCAAGGTCCAGCTGCGCGGCCGGCTGTAGGTGACCATCACCTCGCCCAGGGCCGGGGGAAAGTGAAGCTCCAGCTCCCCGCTTTCACTCCCCTCCGGAAGGAAGCCGTCGAGCCAGGCGCTCTGGTAGTCGTGGCGGGCATCCTCGTGGAAATGGCCGCCCCCCTGCTTGGCCGCCAGTACTCGACGCATGAACCCCTCGCGCACCACCCGCCGGAACTCCGCGGCCGGTGGGAAACGGAATTGGGGGGAGGTCAGCGGACGGTCGGCGGCGCGCACGGTCAACCCCTCCCGCAGATAGGCCTGGATCGCCCGGTAGCCCGCCTCGAACTCCGCATCCGGCAGGCTGGCCAGCCGGCCCAGATCGATCGGCGCCCCCCCCGCCCCGTCGTTGACCTTGTGCCACATACGCAACGGGTCGTACTGGAGGTGGAGCATCAGGTGGTTGCCGTTGCGCAGGGTCACCCCGGCGGTGGTGATGGTCAGACCATGGCCACTGGCGATGGAGCAGACCCCGATCGCCAGCCACAGCGCGAACCCGAGTCCAGCGTAGCGTCGTAGTCTCACCGACAGACGCTCTCAACGGTGTCGTTGGCCCCCGCGGTATCGCTCTTGTCCAGCCGATAGCGGAAGATCCAGCAGTCGGAACCGGCGACGTAGCCGGACTCCCCCTCGGTCAGCGGGCGATAGAGCACCGCCGCGGTGTTGCCGGCGGCGATCTGATGGTTATCACTGCCCGGCTGGATCTCCATGAAGGTCCAGGTGGTGCCCTGGAACTCGGCGGTGTAGTAGTCGCTCAACAGCACGTCGGAGCCGCTCCAGGAGATGTCGCGCTCGGTGTCCCAGCGCGGCAGCGCATTACTCGAGGAGGTCTGATCGGCGACGCCGCGGTAGCAGCCGATGGTGTAGGGCGGCGTCTTGGTGGTGTAGTAAACCCAGCCGGAGACCGCGCCGTCGCCGTTGATGTCGTAGGCGTTGCACGCATCCAGCGAGGCGGCACCGGTCTTCACCGCGGTAGGACGGTAATCCAGATTGTCGTAACGGCCTCCGCCATAGTTGACCGCGGTGATGCCGCCGCGGTCGGTGACCGTGCCGCCGGCAGTGCCGAAGTAGAGCGGGATGCCGTCGAACATGTAGGCGAGCGGCTTGGACGGGTCGTGGGCGTCCATCATGCACAGCGGCGCGTAGTGGTAGTGGTAGTCCTCGCCGTTGCCGGCGTGGGCGCCGCACTGGTCCAACTCGCCGAGCAGCACGGTGTCGCGGGCGCTGTAGTCGGTGTTGATGTCGGCAATCTCGCCGTTGTAGTCCTCCTTGGCGTAGTGGAGCATCGGGATGCCGTCGACGGTGACGCCGATCGGGTCGTGGATCGAGACGTTGCTGGTCGGCTCCTCGATGTAGCTGGGCACCACCGGGAAGCTCCAGGTGCGGGTGCGGGTCAGGGGTACCCGGCCGATCCACGCCTCGGTGCCGACGTTGGGCTTGTCCTCGTCGAGGCTGGAGCGCGAGGGCAGACCGGTGTAGCTGGTCACCGTCATGGTGGTGCCATCGCACGCGACGCTCACCTCGCCGGTGCCGCTCTCCACCGAGTAGTCGGCGAACGCCGCCGCCTTCTCCTCGCAGGTAGACGGCACCGCGGTGGGAACCTGGAGGTCCTCGTCGCTGTCGGGGTTGTAGCGGATGCGACTGAGCACCAGGGTCGCCTTGGCCAGGGCGCTCGCCTGGGCGGCGGCGGTCACCGTGGCGTAGTCGGCGCCGTCGGCGCTGAGCCCGAGGGCCGCGGGCAGGGCGTAGGCGGTGAGGGTGTATTCGTTGTTGACCGGCTCGTGGGAACAGGGCGGGAAGTAGGCGTTCTCACCCTGCTCGGTCACCCCGAGGGTGCCACCACCGGTTCCGTCGGCGGCGAGCGAGGTGGTGCTGGCGGGAATGTCGTAGAGCACCCACAACGACTCGGTGGTGATCCGATCCCCCTCCCCCTTGTCGATGTGCATGGTCACCGCGAGGCTCCCGGTCCCCTCCGGCAGATGGCTGAAGGCGAGCGCCGGGGACTGTCCGCCGCGCTCGCCGCCGGCGTCGAGGCCGTCGCAGGTGTAGGTGAAGGGGAGGATGCCGTTGCCCTTCACCGCCGGGCTGCTGAGGGTGAAGCCGTCGACCGCGCTCACCTCAAGCGCGTTCCAGGTACCGTCTAGGCCGAGGGCGATGATGGCGTCGTAGAAGCCGCCGCCGTAGGTGATCCCGCTGAAGGTGAGCTGATCGGCCCCACTCACCGTGACGTGGCCGGTGGAGAGGTCGAGCAGGCCGTCCTCCTCCCCGGGCGGCGCCAGCGACCAGGAGCCATCGAGATTGAGATAGAGGTCCGCGCTCAGCAACCCGCCGTCGTAGGTGAGATCGCTCAGCCGGACGCCGTGGGTCGCGATGACCGCCCCCGTCCCGGTGGTGAGATCGACCGATTGGGCGTTTGCGGCAACCGCCGACGCGGCACACACTGCGAATAGCACGGATTTCCTGACACGCATGGGACCCCCTCCACAATTAATTGCTCTTGCTTGGTTGGATGAAATACCCGCCCAAACTAGCGGCCATCCCTCGGGCGAGTCAAATCGCGATTTGTCATAGAACGTCAGGAAATGTAATGAGTTAGGCCCTTAAGTCTCAACGCTCCCTCAACGGATCAACCAACCCGCTCAACCCGTTGTGCTTCACCTCCAGCGCCAGTGCCAACAGCCGCCCCAACCGCCCATCGGGAAATCCCTTCGCCTGAAACCACACGAGATAGGCCTGCGGCAGGTCGATCAACACCCGGCCGCGATACTTGCCGAAGGGCATCGGCATGCGCGCCAGGTCGATCAGGTCCTCGGGGCGGAACATCGGGAGGGGAGACTCAACGGCGCTGGCGCAACGCCTCGAAAAGGAAAATTCCGGTGGCCACCGAGACATTGAGGCTCTCCACCGCGCCCGCCATCGGGATCTTCGCCAGGGTATCGCAGTGCTCGCGGGTGAGCCGTCGCAACCCCTTCCCCTCGGCCCCCATCACCACGGCCAGCGGCCCCTTCAGGTCCACTGCGTAGAGGTCCGCCTCGGCCTCCCCCGCCGCACCCACCAGCCAGATGCCGCGATCCTGGAGTTCACGCAGGGTGCGGGCGAGGTTGGTCACCTGGAAGAACGGGGTGGTCTCGGCGGCGCCGCTCGCCACCTTGCGCACGGTGGCGTTGAGCCCCGCCGCCTTGTCGCGGGGGGCGACCACGCCGTGAACCCCGGCGGCATCGGCGGAACGCAGGCAGGCGCCGAGGTTGTGGGGGTCGGTGACGCCATCGAGGATCAACAGGAAGGGGGGGCCCTCGACCCGGTCGAGCAGTTCGTGAAGCTCCCCCTCGCCGCGCACCTTGGCGGCACGGGCGTAGGCGATCACCCCCTGGTGACGCTGGCCACGGGCCAACTCGTCGAGCTCACGACGGGAGACCTCGCGCACCGTCACCGACCGCTCGCCCGCCTGGTGAAGCAGCCCCTGCATGCGGCCGTCGTGGCGGCCGCCGGCCACCACCACCTCGGTGACCGAGTCGCTCTTCAACGCGGCCTCCACGGCGTGGATGCCGAACAGCAGTTCATCGGAAGACATCCGTCACCTCATCGTCGGATATGCCGCTGGGGCGGCACCTTGCCGGAAAGGGCGGCGCGTCGGGCGCGGCCCGCCCTATGCCTTCTTCGTGGCGACTGCCTTTTTCTTGGTAGCGCTCTTTTTCTTGGCAGCGACCTTCTTTTTGGTCGTCGCCTTCTTCTTCGGCGCCGCCGTGGCTGGGGCCGCCTTCACTGCGCTCTTCTTGGTCGCCGCCTTTTTCTTGGTGGCGACCTTCTTCTTCGTCACCGCCTCCTGCGGCGCCTCCGCGGCAACGGACGCCTTCTCCACCGCGGCCTTCTTCTTGGTCGCCGCTTTCTTCGGCGCCACCTCGGCGACCGCCTTCTTCACCGCCGTCTTCTTCTTGGCTGCCGCCGTCTTCTTCGGCGCCGCCTCGGTCACGCTCTTCTTCACCGCGGCCTTCTTTTTGGTGGCGACCTTCTTCTTCGGCGCCGCCGCGGCGGCAACCTTCTTCTTCGCGACGCTCTTCTTGGCCGCTGCCTTCTTCTTGGTGGCGGTCTTTTTCTTCACCACGGGTCTTTCATCGACCACCGGCGTTGCCATGGTGGGCGTTTCCGCCGAGGACGTTTCCGCGGCCTCCCTTACCGGTTGAGGCTCAGCCGGCCGGGACTCAACCACGCGTGGCGCAGCCACTTGAGACTCAGGCGGCTTCGGCGTGGACGAAGAATCCGGGCTGGGCGGGCTGGAGGGTTCGGGCGCCGCCACCGGCGCAGTGGTGTCCTCCGCAGCCGCCTGTCCGTCGGCGTCGACCGCCAAAGCAGCCTCCCCGCCCTTGCGTCCCCGGCGACGGGGACGGCGACGGCGGCGGCGCTTGGACTTGCCCCCGTCGTCGCGGGGCGCCCCATCGGCGACCACCGCCGGCGAGGCATCGTCCGCCGGCCATGCCTCGTCCTCCGCCATCGCCTCCTCACGCAACCGCAACGCCGCCTCGCGCCGCTGCAGCTCCGCCTCCTCCTCGGGGGTGAGGGGCTGGCGGAACTCCAGCTCGATTCCCCCCTCGGAACGCACCTCGCCGGGACGCGCCTCGCCGCGACGACCACGACGACGGCGTTTGTCCTTGCGGCGGCGCTTGCGGGCCGTCCCGTCGCCCTCATCGTGGGACGGTGCGGACGTCGGATCGGCGGGCGCCGCAGGCGCGGCCTCAACCTCAGGCACCGCGTCCGTCTCGGGCACCACGTCCTCGTTCGGCACCACGTCCGCCTCGTGCGGCACCTCCACCTCGGGGGTCATCGGCGTCGCCGCCTCCCGATCGGGCTTGCGCCGCTCCTTGCGGGACGACCTGCGGTCGGCGCGCGCCGGCCGCTCCACCGACCGCTCCCCGCTCACCAGGTCGAAGTCCACCTTGCGATCATCCAGGTTGACCCGCGTCACCTGCACCTCCACCTCGTCGCCGAGGCGGAACATCCTGCCGGTGCGCTCGCCCACCAGGCGATGGTGGGCCTGATCGAAATGGAAGTAGTCATTGGGCAGCGAGGTGACGTGGACCAGCCCCTCCACGTAGATGTCCTTCAGCTCGACGAAGATGCCGAAGCCGGTCACCGCGGTGATGATGCCGGGGAAGCGCTCCCCCACCTTGTCCATCATGTACTCGCACTTGAGCCAGTTGGTGGCCTCGCGGGTCGCCTCGTCGGCGCGCCGCTCGTTGGCCGAGCAGTGTTCGCCGATGGTCACCAGATCGCCGTGGCTGTAGCGGAAGGTGGCGGGTTTGCCGCCGCGGATGATGTGACGGATGGCCCGGTGGGTGAGCAGATCGGGGTAACGGCGGATCGGCGAGGTGAAGTGCGCGTATTGGTCGTGCGCCAATCCGAAATGGCCGCGATTGTCGGGGCTGTAGACCGCTTGCGAGAGCGAGCGCAGCATCACCGTCTGGATCAGATGGGCATCCGGGCGGCGCTCCACCTGGCCGAGCATTTGCGCATAGTCCATCGGGCTCGGCTTGCCCTCCTCGCCGTTGGCCCCCAGCTCCAGCCCGAGCTCCTTGAGGAACTCGCGCAGGTCGGCGATCTTCTCCTCCTTGGGCCCCTGGTGGACGCGGTAGAGGCCGGGGATCTTGTTCTTTTCGAGGAACTTGGCCGCCGCCACGTTGGCCAGGATCATGCACTCCTCGATCAGCTTGTGGGCGTCGTTGCGCACCAGCGGCACGATGCGCTCGATCTTGCGCGCCTCGCCGAAGACGATGCGCGTCTCGGTGGTATCGAAGTCGATGGCGCCGCGGGCGGTGCGCAGGATACGCAGCTGCTTGTAGAGAAGGTGCAGCTCCTCCACGTGAGGCAGGACGTCCTTGAAGCGCTCGCGCAGCTCCTGGTCCTGCTCCTCGCCGATCATCGCCCACACCTGGTTGTAGGTAAGCCGCGCATGGGAGTGCATCACCGCTTCATAGAAGCGCGAGCGGGTCATGTTGCCGCCGCGGTCGATGGTCATCTCGCAGACCATGCACAGGCGATCCACCTGCGGGTTGATCGAACAGAGCCCGTTGGAGAGCACCTCCGGCAGCATCGGGATCACCCGCTCCGGGAAGTAGACCGAGGTGGCGCGGTTGTGCGCCTCCTCGTCGAGGGGCGACTTGGGTTCCACGTAGTGGGAGACGTCGGCGATCGCCACCAGCAGCTTCCAGCCGGTCTTGGTGCGTTTGCAGTAGACCGCGTCGTCGAAGTCGCGGGCATCCTCGCCGTCGATGGTCACCAGCGGCGTCGAGCGCAGGTCGACCCGCCCCTCCTTGGCCTCCTCCAGCACCTCCTCGGCGAGCCCGGCGATCTGCGCCTCCACCGCCTCCGGCCACTGCTGCGGCAGGCTGTGGGCGCGGATCGCGATGTCGATCTCCATCCCCGGCGCCATGTGGTCGCCCATCACCTCGCGCACCCGGCCCAGCGGCGGGGTGCGCTTGGTGGGCTGTTCGATCAGCGCCACCACCACGATCTGGCCGTTCTCGGCGCCATGGTTCTCGCCACGGGGGATGATGATGTCGCGGCGCATCCGCTTGTCGTCGGGGACCACCACGCCGACCCCGCCCTCGTCCAGATAGCGCCCGACCACCTCCGCAGTATTGCGCTCCAGCACCTCGACCAGCGCCCCTTCGGGGCGACCGCGGCGATCCTCGCCGGCGATCCGCACCAGGGCGCGATCGCCGTGGAACAGCGCCGACATCTGGCGGCCATGGAGGAAGATGTCGTCGCCCCCCTCGTCGGGGACGAGGAAACCGAAACCGTCGGGGTGGGCGATGACGCGCCCCGCCTTGAGGTCCATCTTTTCCACCAG
This sequence comes from Endothiovibrio diazotrophicus, assembly GCF_054657215.1. Taxonomy (NCBI): domain Bacteria; kingdom Pseudomonadati; phylum Pseudomonadota; class Gammaproteobacteria; order Chromatiales; family Thioalkalispiraceae; genus Endothiovibrio; species Endothiovibrio diazotrophicus. The sequence goes on along the minus strand of NZ_BAAHXB010000040.1, from coordinate 6,063 downwards.
GCCGTAGCCGCCGCGCCGATTGAGCACCAGCTGACCATCCCGCTCCATCGCCCGCAACCGCCGCCGCAGCGCCTCCACCTGCTCCTCCGAGCGGAGCCCCAGCTCCGCCTCCAGCTCCTCGCGGCTCATCAGCACGCCGCGGTCGGCCAGCAGGTCCATGATGTATTCGCGGCTCGGGATGGGATTTTCGTACTTCTGCGCTTCGCGCTCGGCGTGAGGGTCACGGCGACGGGGTCTTCTGCTTCTTGCCATAGGTGGGAATTCAGCTCGGGAAAGGTTTCGGTTGATGGACGGCGGCGGATTATCTCACGGATCGCCCCTCTCTGCTTGTATTAGGTGCCGATCCGGGCCGCAATCCCTGCTCTCCACCCGCACCGGTCAGGCGCGGTTCGGCGCTGTAGGATTTTTTTCGCCAAGGGTGTTGACACCCCTCGCGACCGCCCGCATAATTCGCACCCTCTTCGACGGCAACCCGTCGATCACCATGCTCCGCCGAGGTGGTGAAATTGGTAGACACGCTAGCTTCAGGTGCTAGTGGGGGCAACCCCGTGGAGGTTCAAGTCCTCTCCTCGGCACCATTCCAAAGGGAAACCCATCGGGTTTCCCTTTTTTGTTTTTCGAAAACAAATCCCGTCCGGCCCCGCTCGACTTCCGAGGCCCGCCCTTTTCGACGCCAGCGCGAAAGATGCTGGTAGTCTGTCAACGAAGTATTGACCGACTACTGGCGGTCAACAAAGGGAGACGCAATGCCCCCCGTCGCGACGTAGATCGCCCCAAACCTCACCTTGCCCCCTCCTTCCACGACTCCTCGGCGCGCACCGCCGCAAGCAAGGATCGAACGCCCTGACGATCGACGGGATCCAACCACAGGATCCGTTCGAAGAGCGCCGAGGCCTCTGCGGCTCGCCCGAGCCGCCAGAGGCAAAGTCCGTAGCCATGGAGACAGCGAAGGAACGGGCGGTTGCCGAGACGTCCCCACGGGAGCACTCCGTCGAATCCTTCACCCAGTGAAAGCTCACCAATGCGGATCCCCATTTCGTAATGGCGGATCGCCATCTCAGGGTGAAGGTCGAAGAGGAAGTTTCCCAAGTGGGCATGTGCGTCAAGGCGGCGCAGGTCCGCCGTCAGCAACTCGATCAACCGATCGCGTGCGCCATCGGGATCCCCTTCGGCGTACAACGCGCTCGCTTCGAGGATCGGATCCTCTTCCCAATCCTCGGGATCCGTTCCGGGCACTAGCTGTTCCATTTCGAAGGAGGGACGGGGACCATGCTCGATGACGGCACGGGCCCACTCGTCGAGCGGCTCCCCTTCCTCACCCCAATACTCCTCCGCCGGATCCCACAACCGCTCGTCCAGGAGCCTCAGCGGCACGACCCCGAGCGCCTTGCCGTCCAGTCGTCGCGCCTCCGTCTCACCGGACAGGTAGGGATGACCCGCGAAACTCCACTGTTTGCGGACCCGAACAGTGACGATTTCGCCGGGCACCATCCCCCACGCATCGCCGGTACGTAGAGTGATCTCACGTGGGGTACTGAGGATGCGGCAGCGAACGGCCCGCTCCCTGGGGATGAGGACCACCAACTCGACGACGGATCCGGGAAGGACGTCGTCCGCGATCGCCTTATGCCGCTTCCGACGATTTTCCCCTTCTAACACCGACACGGACGGAGGTCCAAGGCCGAGCCACTTGCGGTAGGCGGAGCTCAAGCGCTCCCCTTCCGAGGCCTCGGTGAAAAAGACGTCCGCCGCCGCCACCACGTACTCGCCGCCATCCCGGCGTCGGCATCGAGCCGTCAATCCGCGCCGGATGTTTCCGTCATAATCGAAGGCGACCAGCGAGACCGGCTCCCCGATGACGAAGGCGTCCGCCGGCACCGGGACACCGTCTTCGAGGGCCTGCCGGAATGCCCACAGCGCCTCGTCATCGCCGTAGGCGTCGACCAGGATCTCGTCGAAAAGCTCGTCGACGCCCTCCGGCCACTCGTCGCTACTCATACGCCCCCCTTTGGCAGACCCGCCCGATCCAATCTGGCGATGAAGCTGGGTTTGCGCGCATGACGTTCACGGAGGGCGGCCAATCTCCCGACGAAGTCCTGCTCGTCGCCCTCCCGCACGGCAAGGTCGCGGAGGTCGACCAGCAGCGCCACGGCCTGATCGTAGGCCTTGGACTTCTTGGACGAGACCAACGGTTCCATTTCCTTCCACGCCTGCGCCTTTCTCGTCGCCAGCTTGTCGAGATGCCCGGCCCGTGCGGCCGCCTCCGCCGCCTCACGTCGACGCCGCGACTCCTCGGCCCGACGCGCCTGTTCGCGGACATACGCGTCCCGTAGTTCGTCGGCACGCTCCAGCAACTCGGCAACGCGGCGTCCGCCTTGGACGTCCGTCGGCCGTCGTGCCTCTGCCCTATGGCGACGGACGAGCGCGGCGGCAACCGAGGCCTCCTCGCCCTGAACAACCCGATAGAGCAGATCGTCTTTCTCCTTGGCCGGCAAGGCGGCAACCCACGCCGCCAACCCTCCCGGATCCGGGGTCTCCGCCGGACTGCGCTCGGCGGCCGCGGCGATCAGATGGGGGTCGATGCGGAGAAACTCGACCACGGTCTGGAGAGAGGCCGGCAGCGACCCGAGGCCGGCCGGCACCGGCGGCTCGATCGCCGAATCATCGACCTCGCCACCCTCCGCGCAGAACAGCCATGCGAGATAGAGAAGACGAAGGTCGCCCCGAAGCAGCTCGTTGCGTGCCGCCGCGAGCGACGCCATCCAGCCGCGCCCCTCGACCCACTCCTCGTACTCCTCTGCCTCGCCCTGCAGATGGATCACCGTGTAGGCACCCGCGCTTCGGACGCTCGCTCGGTGACCCACACCCACACAGTAGGGAGCCACCTCTTCGAGGGGTACCACGTCGGCGGGCAGACGCAGGGAAAGCTGCCGCCCCCCCCCCCCAGTCGCTCAGATAGAGGTAGAGATCGAAGTACCGCCTCAGAAGCTCAGCGGGATCCGCCTTCAGACCACTGAAGTGGTACTCGTTGGAGAAGTGGGTCGGCGTGATCTCCGCGCGCGTGGAGATGGCGCGAAGCTCGCGCATCTCCTGCTCAGTGAGCGGACGGTCGACAGCCAAGAACTCGTAGTATTGGTATTCGCTCATGGTTCACTCTTCCAACGACGGAGATCCGCAACAGGGTAGGTGGCGCGCCTGCGACGCGTTGGCCGTTCAACGGAAATCATGAGGGACCTCACCGTAATCACCGACGACGACATCCGCGCGTCCTTCTGGAATCGGCACCAGGGAGATGACGTCCCCCTTGGTGATGACGGCGAACTTCTGCCCGGCCCTGAGATGCAGCTCCTCGCGGACCACCTTGGGAATGGAGAGCTGAAACTTACTGGAGAGTGTGGCGGATAGCATTTTTCCATCCTTGAGGTTCTGCTTGAAACGCGGCGCCCGGACGCAACCGGAGAAAACGAGCGGCGCCGACTCCGTTTTGGTGGGTTCTGGCGAAGATTGCCGCGGGGAAAACGCTCTAACCGATTGCCATCTTCACCAAAGCCATCAGGATCGCCTTCCACCCTCCACTTCATCACTGTAGGGGAACCGACTCCGTTCAAGCACCGTCTAGGAACCTGTCGGACTATGGATGAATCGGCCGCGAAAGCGGGATGGCGGCCCCACTTTCTCGAAAATCCTCGTCAAATAGCTCACTATTCCCCTCGAATTTTCGAAAAATTGGGGCCGCCCTCCCACTCCCGCGACTCGATCCCCCATAGTCCGACAGGCTCCTAGATCGGCGCGATGATCGTGGAACTATTCTGACCACTAGACGCACGTACGAATCGCCCAAATATTGCCATTTGGAATTGACAAAATATTGCCAAATGAAATAATGATTGCATGTACGCCATCCGCTACACCAAGAACGCCATCAAAACGCTTCGGAAAATCCCCCGTAATACTCGGAAGTTAATCGAAACGAAATTGCTGGAGTACGCGGAACACCCGGAGGGTGGCCGCAATGTGATCCAACTGGAGGGACGCGAGGGCTTCCGAATGCGGGTTGGTGACTGGCGGGTGCTGTTCGACATCGACGATGGCGAGGTGGTGATCGTGGTCCTGAAGGTCGCGCCACGCGGAGGGGTATACAGATGAGTATCCAGGTCATTCGAACGGAGAGTGGGGAACCGGAGTACGCCGTTGTCCCGTACGCGGAGTACGAACGGCTTCGCGAGGCCGCGGAGATCCACGACGATATCCGCGATTACGACCGTATCAAGGCGCGGCTGGCGAGCGGCGAGGAGGAGTTGATCCCGGCCGAGGTCGCCCACCGACTGGCCGACGGTGAAAACCCCATTCGGGTGTGGCGGGAGTATCGCGGCCTGACCGGCTCGGCGTTGGCCGAGAGGGCCTCGATCTCACAGGGCTATCTATCGCAGATCGAGACGGGGGAACGAGAGGGAAAGGTGAGCGTCATTCGCTCATTGGCCGTGGCCCTCGGCGTCGACATGGAGGATCTGCTGAGAGATTAATGGGAATCCTCAGCCTCACCGCACGCCCTCCAGCCAACCGGCTATCAATCAAACGGACCCTCGACACTCCGCACGGTGCCCACCCATACGAAGGGGATCCTTGGCACCAAGCGTGGAATGGATATGCGTCAACGCCTTACAACCCGTCCTCGATCTTCCGCCGCAGTTCCGGGAGCTTCTCCCGGCAGATCAACTCCGCCAAGGCGGCGACAACGTCCCCGTGCCGCTCCACGACCGTCTCGATATTGGCGATACAGTGCAGGGCGAACTCCAACCGTGGTAGGTCGCTAGACATGCAGCACTTCCGGGAGGATGTACTTCCCGCCGATGGCGCTCAAACCCGCTCGATCCGCCAGATCCACATTCCGCCCGAAATGTTCCCGAAGCGCCGTTTTCAGGTCCGCCAGACGATTGAAGGCCCCATAGGGTCCATATTTCTCCGCCAACCGTGGCGTGGTCTCCACCAACACGTCGATATCACTGGAATCATCCGCGTCCCCGCGAGCATACGATACAAATACCCCGATCACCTCGATCCCCTCCTCGTGGAGTGAGGGTTTGATCTGGCGCAGGTATGTCCGAATCTCTTCTACGGTCGGCACGAAAAACTCCGTTGAGTCATTCTGGAAACATCGAAAATCCAACTGGTTGCAACCGAGTATCCTAGCCGATGCCGGCGCCGTCAAGACGCCGGCAAACGGGTCGTTTGGAGGGAATCAAGACCGTTCATAGGACGCGCTTTCCACCGTCCCGATACGGACGTCGAAGACGAAATCGAGAGGGACGCGGGGATTCTGGATAGAGGTGCCGGTGAAGTGAAGCTGGCGCGAAGCTCTCCCATCTCCCGCTCGATGAGCGGCCGGTCGACGGCCAAAAACTCGTAATACTGGCCTAGCGGAAGCTTCGCGATCATCGGCCCGCTGCTGGCCGCGCCCCCGGACAACGGCGAGTTGGCGAGCGCGCTCAAGACACTGGCCGCCGGGCAGTGGCGGCATCCGCTGCACGGGCACGCGATCCAGTTCAGCGTGCCGACCCTGGAGCGCTGGTACTACCGGTCGCGCCACGCGGCCGACCCGGAGGCCGCCCTGCGCCCCCGGCGGCGCGAGGATGCCGGGCGCCTGCAATGGTATCTCCACGAGCGTGCCGAGCCCCTCGTCCACGGTCTCTCCCAGGCGCCGCAAAAGCACGACAGCCGCGCGCCCTGATGACCGACAACGGGGCGGCGATGCAGGCCGAGGAGCTCTCCGATCAGGCCACCATCGAACTGCCCCTCGACATCGGCCGCGACGACGGCACCCTGCCGCCCGTCGAGACCCGCCCGTAGGTTGCCGCTACCGCGGCGACGCGAACGGAGGCAGCGGGGGCGGGGCGGCGATGGCCTTGCCGATTGTGACCTCCCGTTCGGATCGGTTCGGCGGTGAATCGGGCAAGGGTGCCTCCGTTTGCGTCGCCGCGGTAGCGACGACCTGCGGGGCGCCTACCTTCCTCTGCTTGTTGCACGGCGTGGAGCGCCGAGGGCGGTTGATGTAGGAGCGGCCCC